>JAFVWD010000222.1 GCA_017501865.1 Clostridia bacterium
TAAAGGAAGGCTCGGAACGTGCTGCTTGTGACTTTATTTCAGGAATGACCGATGCATATTCAATTAAAACATTTACAGATTTATTCGTTCCGAAAACATGGGGATATAAATAAAGTGTACTGTAACATTAAATGAGTAAAATTAGGAGTGAGAGTGTGGCTGTCAGGTTATCAGATGATTTTCTTGAGCAGATTCGTGACAGAAATGACATTGAGTCAGTAATTTCAGGTTACGTAGAGTTGAAAAGACGTGGCAGAAATCTCGTCGGTCTTTGTCCGTTTCACAATGAAAAGACAGCATCATTCACAGTTTACCCGGAAACCTCTTCTTATTATTGCTTTGGTTGCCACGCAGGCGGCGACGTGATTACTTTTATAAGGAATATTGAAAATCTTGATTATGTGGATTCTGTTAAGTTTTTAGCTGACAGAAGCGGAATAAAAATGCCGGATGATAACTTAGATGATACTGTTCACGAAAAACGAAAGCTTACTTATGAGTTGAATCGTGCGGCAGCTAAATTTTTTCACGAATGCTTGTTTTCTGAAAAATGCAAGGAACACCTGCAATACTTTGTAAATCGCGGACTTACCAAAAGTCAGATTACAAGATTTGGTTTGGGAGCTGCGCCGGATGATTGGCACGAATTGTGCAATTACCTCGTTTCGCAGGGCTTTAAAAAGGATGACCTTGTAAGGGCTGACTTAGTAAAACTATCAGAAAAAAACGGCAGAAAAAATTATTACGATAATTTCAGGAACCGTGTTATTTTTCCGGTTATTGATTTAAGAGGCAACGTGGTTGCATTTGGCGGCAGAGTTTTAGATGACAGCAAGCCTAAGTATATAAATACAGGTGATACACCCGTTTACAAAAAGGGTAAGGAGCTTTTTGCACTGAATTTAGCAAAAAACGGTAATAACGGAAAGCTTATTCTTTGTGAAGGCTATATGGATGTTATAGCCCTTCATAAATACGGCTTCACCAATGCAATAGCAGGTCTTGGTACAGCTTTGACTCCTGAACAGGTTACATTGATTTCGCGATATGCAGAAGAGGTTTACCTGTGCTACGATTCAGATGAAGCCGGGCAGAAGGCGGTAAGGGCAGCCTTGAGCTTGTTTTCGAAAACAGGCGTAAAGGTTAAGGTTATAATGCTTTCGGGAGCTAAGGACCCTGATGAGATTCTGAGCAGGGAAGGCGGAAAAGATCGCTTTCAGACCTTGTTGGATGAATCTCTTAACGCAATTGAGTACTATCTTTATATAACTAAAGCGAAATATAATATTTCTACTGCCGATGGCAGACGAGATTATCTCAATGAAGCCTCAAAACTACTTTCACGCGTCGGTGCTATTGAAAGGGATGTTTATGCTTCAAAGCTGGCAGATGAATTAAATGTTGATAAAAATTCAATACTAACAACGGTTGATAATAATATTACCCGTGCAAACAGAACAGTTAAGCGCGAAGCATTCAAAAGTGCGCAGAAAGAGGAACGCGAAATTCAGAAATCGTTTGATCCTGAGAGAACAAAAAATCTGAGGGCTGCAAAGGCTGAGGATATTTTATTGATTTCTATACTTAATAATGCTTCTTTTTATAATAAATTAAAAAATGATTTGACAGAGGAGCTTTTTATAACTCCGTTAAATAAAAGATTGCTTTCGCTTATTATCGGAAGACTTGATGAAGGTAAGAGTGTTGAGATTTCATTTCTGGCACCACACTTAACCTCTGATGAAATGAGTGTTGTAGCAAAATTGTTTGCAGATATTTCTTTGGTTTCAAATACAATTGATGAGTGTGTGGATTGCATTAATGTATTGAAAAAAGAAAAAGAAAAGCAAAATATGCAGACTCCTTCTGCAATGGGGGATCAGGATTTTCTCGATTTTTTTGCTTCATTAAAAAAATCTGAGGATGAAAAAAAGTAAATTATTAATACAAGTGATTGTATTATTGTGAAAAGAAAGGTGTAAAAATGGAAGGATTAGAAAAGAAACCGCAAATCAAAGCATTAATTGAAAAGGGTAAAGCTACCGGTAAGCTTACCACTCACGAAATTGATGCCGTTATTCTTGAAATGGATTTCGACATTGAAGAGCTTGACAAGCTTTACGAAACAGTCGAGAGCAATAACATTGAAATTATCGATGACCTCGGTGATGAAATGCTTGACGCACTTTCTTTCGACCTTGATGTAACAAAAAATGTCGAAGAAGAAGTTGCTCCGGATGCAAAAAATGTTGCTATTGATGACCCTGTAAAGGTGTATTTAAAAGAAATTGGTCGTGTTCCGCTTTTAACTCCTGAGGAGGAAATTGAGCTCGCTATGAGAATTTCTTCTGATGATATTGAAGCAAAACAACGTCTTTCTGAGTCAAACCTGCGTCTCGTTGTAAGTATTGCTAAAAGATATGTTGGACGTGGTATGCAGTTCCTTGATCTTATTCAGGAGGGTAACTTGGGTCTTATTAAAGCTGTTGATAAATTTGACTACACCAAGGGCTTCAAGTTTTCAACATATGCTACATGGTGGATAAGACAAGCTATTACACGTGCTATTGCAGATCAGGCAAGAACAATTCGTATTCCGGTACACATGGTTGAAACAATTAATAAAGTTAAAAAGACAAACAGTCAGCTTCTCCACGAAAACGGCAGAGATCCGACAGCGGAAGAAATCGCTGCAAAGTTAGATATGCCTGTTGATAAGGTTCGCGAAATTCTTCGTGTTGCACAAGAGCCGGTTTCTCTTGAAACACCAATCGGTGAAGAGGAAGATAGCCATTTAGGTGATTTTATTCCTGATGATGATGCACAAGCACCTGTCGATGCTGCCTCAATGGCACTTATGCGCGAGCAGCTTTCAGATGTTCTTAAAACTCTCACACCAAGAGAAGCACGAGTTTTAAGTCTTCGTTACGGTCTTGATGACGGTAACCCGAAAACTCTTGAAGAGGTTGGTAAAGAGTTTCAGGTTACAAGAGAACGTATCCGTCAGATTGAAGCAAAAGCATTAAGAAAGCTTCGTCATCCAAGCAGAAGTAAAAAACTCAAGGATTTCCTTGATTAATAAAATTAAGGGTTAGTTCTTTGACTAACCCTTTTTTATGCAGGTGTATTATGAAATTAAAAAAATATATAATTATTGTAGTAGCTTTAATCTTAGTTTCAGGCGTTACTGTTGGTGGTGTTGCTTTTATGAATGATAAAAAAGAGCAGGAGTTTTATGAAAATCAACCGCTAAATTTACCTGTCGGTTTTACTTACACAGCGCATACAGGTTGTTGCGGTACTGCAGATAATTCTCTTGAATCGATAAAATCGGGAATAGAAAACGGGGCCGATATAGTAGAATTTGATTTGTATTTTACCGAAAACGGTACAGCAGTGCTTTCTCACGACAAACCACAAGGGGATGAAGTGACGCTTGACGAAGCTTTTAAATTAATAAGTACTTATGAGGATGTAAAGGTAAATGTTGATGTAAAGGTGTGTAAGACACTTTATATAGTTTGGGAATTTGCAGAAAAGTATAACATTTCTAACAGGATTTTCTTTACAGGAATTAAGCTTGAAGATGTTGAAACCGTAAAAAAAGAATGTCCTGATGTTCCGTATTACCTGAATTATGATGTTTTAAAAGAGAGAAAGCAAACTGAGGAGTACCTTAATGAGCTTGTGGAAATTGTTGAAAAATGTGGTGCGGTAGGTATTAATTTCAATAAAGATTCCGCAACTAAAGACTTGGTTGATACATTCCATAAAAATAATTTACTTGTTTCAATATGGACTGTAAATGAAGAAAAGGATATGTATAAAATTCTTTATTTTGCACCTGATAATATAACAACGAGAAATCCCGATGCTTTAAGAGAGCTTTTGAGTGATTGATTTTTGTTTACCTGTGTAATCAATTTTATAATTATCCCAATAAATCAGCTCACTGACGGTTACGAATTCGTAGCCGTCATTTTTTAATTTTTCTAAAATCATTCTTAAAGCCTCGGGTGTATTTTCTACACCGTTATGAAAAAGAAGAATTGAGCCGTTTTCGGTTTTTGAAATGACTCTTGAATACATTTCTTGGGCAGAAAGCTTCTTCCAGTCAAGAGAGTCGACTGACCATTGAATCATTTTCATTCCGAGCGCATCTGTGACCTCAATACTTTTGTTATCATAATCACCGGAAGGTGCTCTTACTAATTTTACTTTTTCGCCGGTTATTGCTTCAATTTTTTTATTGCAAGTTTCAATTTCTTTAATTACTTCTTGTCTTGAGGCTTTACTGAACAATTTATGGGTGTCTGAGTGATTGGCAATTTCGTGGCCTGCATCGTAGAATTTTTTTACGGCTTCAGGGTTTTCATCAACCCAACTGCCAACGACAAATATTGTGGCTCTGGCATTGTATTTGTTCAGGATTTCTAAAATTTCATCAGTATCTTCAGCACTCCATGCAGCATCAAAGGTTACAGAAATTTGCTTTGTATCTGTTTCAACACAGTATATCGGCAATCTTCTTACAGGGTTATCACTTGTTGCTGAAATTCCTGTAATTGTAGCCAATAAAATTAAAAATATGATAATAATAAAACCAAATATAAAAAGCGTTTTTTTAAAATTAATAACTAAGCATTTCATAAAAATCCCCCTGATGAAGTTTATTCATCAGGGGGATAGTCCTATTATCTTAAATCAGAAATAATTGCTTCTGCACACTTAATTCCGTCAACTGCAGCGGAAACAATACCACCTGCATAACCGGCGCCTTCACCGGAAGGAAAAATACCTTGTACTTTCGTTGTCTGATAAAATTCGTTTCTCAAAATTCTTATAGGCGAGGAGCTTCGGGATTCCGGTGCAGTCAAAACTGCATCATAGAGGTTGAAGCCATTCAATTTTTTGTCAAAATCGTAAATTGCATCTGCAATAGTTTCAGTTACTTTATGTGGCAGTATTCTTCTTAAATCAGAAGGGGCAACACCGGTAGGACAGCTTGGTTTTACAGAACCAAGCTTTTTAGTCGGTTCGTTTTTCAGAAAATCTCCTAAAAGCTGAGCAGGTGCAGTGTAGTCGCCACCGCCTTCATTAAAAGCTTTTCTTTCGATTTCTCTTTGCAGGTACATACCTGCAAGAGGGTGATCAGAATCAAACGGAGGCTCAATTCCTACAAGTAAAGCACAGTTTGCATTTTCCTTGTCACGCGCATATTCACTCATGCCGTTTACAACCATACCACCTTCTTCAGAAGAGGCTGCAACAACAGTTCCGCCCGGACACATACAAAATGTGTAAAGTCCGCGTCCGTGTTCAGGATGGCATGATAATTTGTAATCAGCATTTGGTAAAAGCGGAGAGTTATAAAATTTTCCGTATTGAGCTTTATTTATATGCTCTTGCGGATGTTCAATTCTTGTTCCTACAGAAAAAGGTTTTTGTGTTATCTCGAAACTCTTGCCGTAAAGCATCTCAAAGGTATCTCTTGATGAATGGCCGATTGCAAGAATCACAGCATCGGTTTCAATATCGTATTTTCCGGTTTCGTTTTCATAACTTATACCCTGAAGAGCTCCATTTGCAATAATTAAATCGGTAAGCTTGGTATTGAATTTTACCTCGCCGCCTAAACGTATGACCTCTTCTCTTAAATTTTTAACAACAGTTTTAAGCTTGTCCGTACCTATGTGCGGAGTTGCAGAGTAAAGAATTTCCTGAGGAGCACCAAAATTTGCAAATTGAATAAAAACCTCTCTGCAACGCGGATCCTTAATTCCTGTTGTAAGCTTGCCGTCAGAAAATGTTCCGGCACCACCTTCACCAAATTGAACATTTGATTCTGTATCTAATTTATGCTCTGTCCAGAATTTATTAACACTTGCCGTTCTTGAGTCGACATCACCACCACGTTCCAAAACAAGTGGCTTTAAACCTGCTTTAGCAAGAGTCAGCGCGGCAAACATACCGGCAGGACCAAATCCTACAACAACAGGTCTGAATTTGGATTTTCTTTTATTTTCAGGCAAAATATATTCATATTTTTGTGTGATGAAGGCTTTGTTAGGTAAAAATCCAGATATAACACTTTCTTCATTTAAATCAGTTTCTATATTTGCGGAGTAAACAAGGAAAATGTTATCTTTTTTTCTTGAATCAATTGAACGTCTCGCAAGAGAAAAGTCTTTTATGTCGCTGTCTTTTATATGAAGAATTCTGCTGACTTCTTTTCTTACTTCAAGCTCTGTTGTGCCGAGCGGCATTTTAATTTCGTTAAGTCGTATCATTCTGTTATCCTTTTTCGTTAATATATTTTACGGCAGAAGCACCCGCAAGTCTTCCGCTCGTCCAGGCAAAGTGGAGATTATACCCGCCACATTCACCGTTTACGTTAAGAATTTCACCACAGGCAAACAACCCCTTTTGCTTTCTTGACATAAGTGATTCAGTAAAAAAGTCTTCACTTACTGCTCCGCCACAGGTTACTTGCGAGTAATCGAAATCACGAACTCCGTCAATTCTGAATTCGAGATTTTTCAAATGGAAAATCAATGAATCTATATCTTTATTTGTCAGCTTACCTGAAAGAGTACTTTCTTTGATTTTTGAAAGCTCCATAATAAAGTAAGCAAGCTTTTGAGGTATTAAGCCGGTAAGTAATTCTTCTGTTCTGAGAGAAGGATTTTTATAACGGCTTTCGGTAAAGTAGTTTAAAAGATATTCTTCTGAAAATTCAGTACAAATATCTATAACCATATATGAATTTTTCTTGTCATTGTATAGATGAGAGAGATTCAATACGGGTATACCTGAAAGAGCATCCTCAGTAAATTGAATTTCACCAAATTCGGATTTCAAAAGCTTTTTTCCGGCAAATATTGAACATGTACCTTTAACGCGTAAGCCTTTTAGGGTTTTGAACTTCTTGTCATTGATTTTTAAAGCTGTCAGAGCAGGGGAGAGTTCAGTAATTTTATGTCCGAAGCTTTTTAAAATACTGTAGCCTGAACCGTCACTGCCGTGGGCCTTTGCTGATTTTCCGCCACTTGCAATAATAACTGCATCAAACATTTTGTCATTAATTAAAAACATTGAGTTTTTTGCAGAGATGCGTTCTATTTTTGTATCGGTGAAAATTTGAATGTTTAAAACTTCACATGTTTTAATAAGTGCCTCTCTTATA
>JAFVWD010000223.1 GCA_017501865.1 Clostridia bacterium
GGACTCACCAGATAAGAGTGCACTTTTCTCACAGAGGAACACCCGTTGCAGGTGATGCGGTTTACGGAAATCCAAAGAAAACCTATGGACTTAACGGGCAATGCCTGCATGCGGCTGTTTTAGGCTTTATTCACCCTATAACAAATGAATATCTTGAATTTTCTTCAGATTTACCGGATTATTTTAAAGACTTTTTAAGGAGACTCGATTGATGTCGGATATATATTCAAAATGGTTGATTGTTTCAGATGTTGACGGAACACTTAACAATAAAATCAGGAAATTGCCTGAAATAAACAGATTGAAAATAAAAGAATATGTTGACAAGGGTGGGTACTTCACTCTTTGCTCCGGACGAAATCTTCAGTCTATAACACCACACTATAAAAAGCTTTCAATAGAAACACCGGCTATATTTTTAAACGGTGCAGGAATATATGATTTTAAAACAGAAAAATTACTCAGCTTTACAGGTGTTGAAAGCGAAGCAGAGGAAGCAATAATTGAGTGTGCAAATCTTGTGAAATCGGCACAGGTTTCTGTTTTTACAGATAATATGATTTATCATATAAAGCCTAAAACATTTGGTTACATAATGTCTTGGGCAGATAATTTGGATAATACTGTCTGCAAGGGCTTTGATGAGGTTCCTCGCGGTAGATGGGGTAAAATAATCTTTTTCGGCTTACCTCATACATTGAAAAAGGTTTTGGAATTTTTTAACAAGGATGAAGTTAAACCGCTTTGTAACACATTCAGAAGCTCGCTTCTTACAGTTGAGGTTGTTGCAAAGGATGTTGATAAAGGAAAGGCTGTTTTACGTCTTGCAGAATTGTTGGGAATAGAACGCGGAAACATAGGGGCAATAGGTGATTATTACAACGATGTTGCTATGCTGAAATCTGTTGAACACCCTGCCTGCTGCGGTCAGGCTCCCAAGGATATAAAGGCTTTGGCAGAATACGTTACTTGTCATTGTAATAATGGTGCGGTAGCAGATTTTATAAATTATATTGAAAATAAATATATTGAAAATAAAACGGAGGGATAAAGATGGATATTAACGCAAAAAAAGAACTCAGCAAAATTGCCGTGAATGTTCGCAAAGGTATTATTGAGGGTACATTTAATGCGAAGTCAGGTCATCCGGGCGGTTCATTATCAATTGCAGAGGTTCTTACATATCTTTATTTTAAGGAGATGAACGTTGATCCTGAAAAACCTGTTATGGAGGAAAGAGATCGTTTTGTTCTTTCTAAGGGGCATGCCGCACCGGCACTCTATGCTGTTATGGCACACAGAGGATTTTTCCCGGTTGAAGAGCTCAAAACTCTTCGTAAGGTGGATTCAAAATTACAAGGTCACCCGAGTATGAGATATTTAGAGGGTGTTGACATAAGCACAGGTTCTCTCGGGCAGGGAATTTCTGCTGCTTGCGGAATGGCTTTGGGCTCTAAGCTTAAAGGTGACACCTTCAGAGTTTACACCATTTTAGGTGATGGTGAAATTCAGGAAGGTCAGGTTTGGGAGGCTGCTATGTATGCTTCCGCTAAGAAGCTTGACAACCTGGTTGCTGTTATTGATAATAATAATCTTCAGATTGACGGAAGTGTTGAGGAGGTTAACTCACCATATCCTATCCCCGAAAAATTCAAGGCATTCGGTTGGAATGTTATAGAAATTGATGCTCACGATTTTGAACAGATTGAAGCTGCCTTCAAGCAAGCACGCGAATGCAAGGGCAAGCCAACAGCAATTGTTCAGAAGAGTGTAAAGGGTAAAGGCATTTCGTTTATGGAAAATCAGGTTAGCTGGCACGGTTCTGCTCCTAACGCAGAGCAATATGAGGCAGCAATAAAAGAACTTGATGCTTTACTTGAAGAATTGGAGGGTTAAGCAATGGCAGAAGTAATTAAAACCGCAACTCGTGATGCTTACGGTAAAGCATTGGTAGAGCTTGGTGAAAAAAATAAAAATGTTGTTGTTCTTGATGCTGACCTTGCAGCTGCAACAAAAACAGGAGCATTTAAAAAGGCTTTCCCTGAAAGATTTTTTGATACAGGAATTGCCGAATCAAATATGATGAGTCTTGCGGGCGGTCTCGCAACAACAGGATATACAGTTTTTGCAAGTACATTTGCAATGTTTGCTGCAGGCAGAGCTTTTGAACAGGTGAGAAACACTATTGCATATCCGCATCTCAATGTAAAAATCGGCGCTACACATGCGGGTATTTCAGTAGGCGAGGATGGTGCGAGCCATCAGTGCTGTGAAGATATTGCTTTAATGCGTTCTATTCCGGGAATGGTTATTATTAACCCGGCAGACGATATTGAAGCAAGGGCTGCGGTATTTGCGGCAGCTGAGCACGACGGTCCTGTATATATGCGCTTTGGTCGTCTTGCTGTGCCGAGAGTTTTTGATGAAAATTATAAATTCGAAATCGGAAAAGCGGTAACACTTGAAGAGGGTACAGACGTTACAATTATAGCAACAGGTCTTATGGTGAATGAGGCTATTGAAGCTACAAAAGCACTTAAGGCTGAAGGTATTTCTGTTGAGCTTATCAATATGCATACCATTAAGCCTCTTGATAAAGAAACTGTTATAAAAGCAGCGAAGAAAACAGGCTGTATTGTTACAGCAGAAGAACACAATGTTATTGGTGGTCTTGGCAGTGCAGTAAGCGAAGCGGTTTGTGAAGAATGTCCGGTTCCTGTTGTAAAGGTTGGTGTTAATGACACCTTCGGCAAATCAGGTCCTGCAGTAGATTTACTTCACATTTACGGACTCGATGCTGAAAACATTGTAAAGCACGCTAAAATTGCAATTTCTAAAAAATAAGAGGTAATTAATGATGGCAACAAGATACGAAAGTGCAAAAGAGATATATGCTTCCTTCGGTGTTGATACCGAAAAGGCTTTAGAGACTCTTTCGGATGTAAAAATTTCAATGCATTGCTGGCAAGGCGATGATATTAACGGCTTTGAAAGCAACGAAGCTCTTTCAGGCGGTATTCAGGCTACAGGTAATTATCCCGGCAAAGCAAGAACACCTGAAGAATTGATGAGCGATATTGATTTTGCGTTGAAGCTTATTCCGGGTACACATAAAATTAATCTTCATGCGATTTATGCAATTACAGATGGAACAGTTTCACGCGATAAATTAAAACCTGAGCATTTTAAAAAATGGGTTGATTTTGCAAAAGCGAGAGGCTTAGGAATTGATATTAACCCTACACTTTTCTCACACCCTATGGCTGCAGACGGTCTGACCCTTTCCCATCCTGATGAAAAGGTAAGAAGATTCTGGATTGACCATTGTAAAGCAATGCGCGAAATTGGTGCATACTTCGGAAAAGAATTGGGAATAACTTGTTTGAATAATGTTTGGATTCCTGATGGTTATAAAGAGGTTCCTGCAGACAGATTTGGTCCTCGTCAGAGACTCAAAGAATCTCTCGATGAAATTTTCTCGGTGAAATACGATAAAAGGTATCTTGTAGATTCAGTAGAATCAAAGGTTTTCGGTATTGGCATTGAGTCTTATACCGTAGGTTCTCACGAGTTTTATATGAACTATGCTGCAAAAAATGAGGGGATTATGTGCCTTTTGGATAATGGTCACTTCCATCCTACAGAGGTTTGTTCAGATAAAATTCCGTCACTCCTTCTTTTCTCAGAAAATCTTGCTCTTCATGTTACAAGAGGTGTTCGTTGGGACAGTGACCATGTTGTGGCATTTGAAGATGAATTAAAAGAAATGGCAAAAGAGCTTGTTCGTTGTAATGCACTCAAGAGAACATTTATAGGACTTGATTTCTTTGATGCATCAATAAACAGAGTTGCAGCCTGGGTAATTGGTACAAGAAATCTTCAGAAGGCACTTTTGTTTGCGCTTCTTACTCCGTTTGAAGAATTAAAAAAGTGTCAGGATGAAGGCGATTTCACAAAGATGTTTGCACTTTCAGAAGAGTTAAAAACACTTCCGCTCTTTGATGTGTGGGAAGAGTTTTGTTCAAGAAATAATGTACCTTCAAAAAACGAATGGTTTGATAAAGTTTTAGATTACGAAAAAAATGTATTAAGTGTCAGAGGTTGATTTTTAATGTATAAAAGTATAATAGAAGCACCTTTTATAAAGGGTTATGCAAGAATGGCACAAGAGGGCTATCTTAAAGGTTGGCATGAAAGAAATGGTGGTAATCTTACCTATAGAATAAAAAAAGAGGAAATAGAAGAGGTTACTGCATTTCTTGATTTGAGCAAAGAATTTGTGCCTATAGGTGCTACTGTAAAAAATCTCAGAAACGAATATTTTTTAGTTTCGGGCAGCGGTAAATATTTCAGCAATATTCAATGCGCTACTGAGGAAAATGTTGCAATTATTGAAATTGATGATTCAGGAGAAAATTACAGAATTGTGTGGGGGCTTGTAAATGGCGGTAAGCCTACAAGCGAGCTTCCGGCACATCTTATGAATCATTCTGTTAAAAAGGAAGCAATTAACGGTGAGCACAGAGTCATTTACCATGCACATCCGGTGAATTCTATTGCAATAACATTTGTTTTTCCGCTTGAGTCAAAGGTGATTTCTCATTTGCTTTGGGAAATGATGACAGAATGTCCTATTATATTCCCTCAGGGTGTGGGTGTTGTTCCGTGGATGGTTCCGGGAGGAGAGAAAATTGCTATAGCTTCTTCCGAGCTTATGAAAAAGTACGATGCAATTATATGGGCACACCATGGTGTTTTCTGTTCTGGTACGGATTTTGACCTTACTTTTGGTCTTATGGATACAATTGAAAAGGCTGCAGAAATACTTGTAAAGGTTCAATCTATGGGTGGAATTAAGCAAACTATTTCAAATGATGGCTTCAGAGAATTAGGTAAGGCATTTAATGTTACTATAAATCCTGATTATCTGGATTGATTTACTACTGTTATAAAATTTTTACAAAAAACATTATATTTTTATTGAAAATGCAAAAATTCTGTGATATAATGTTTGAGATATATACGAAACATATGTTTTTAGTGTTTCGTTTACATAATTCTCAATTAGATAGGTGATAAGGTTATGGCTAACTGTCCTAAGTGTGGTTACAGACTTAAATTTACTGATTTCAGAGCGGAGTGTCCGGGTTGTAATGTTAACCTTATGTTTTACAATCATCAGGAGCGTCTCGCTGAAGATGCCGATAAAGCGGAGGCAGAACACATACAAATGCAACCGCGAATTGACCGTGTAAAGTTTGCTTTTATTGGTACAAAGCTTTCTATTGTGCGTTTGATTCTGTTGTTTGTTCCTATTGGTATGTTGTTTTTACCGCTTGTTCATATTGAAGCAAATTTACCGTTTAAAACAATAGATGCAAATGTTTCTATTCTCAACATTGTTATGGATGTTGTTGCTGAAATGGATTTTGACGTTATTATGAAAATGATAACAGGTTCCGAGCTTACAGGACTCGCATTTATTTGTTATTTGCTCTCGATTCTTTATATTTTCTTAGCTGCCGTTACAGCTATTATAAGAATTCCTGTTGTTTCAGTTTCATGCTCACCAAAAACAAACGGCGGTGACAGAAATATTACACTTTCAACATTAGGTATTATTTTTACAGTTCTCAGCATTATTTCTTTCCTTATTTTCTCAGCACAGATTTCTAATTCATTCGGTGCAATGTATTCAGGCTCACTTTCTTTTGGTGCTCCTCTTGTAATTCTTGGCTTTGTAGCAGGAATTGTTGTTGATGCACTCATTAAAAAAGAAGATGCAGATGTTAAGTATAAGGATATTTCAGAGGTTGTAGAAAGAGTTGAAAGAAGAAAAGCTGAAAAAGAAGCAGCTCTCGAAGAAGCAAGACAAATTGTTGAAGCATACGAAAACAAAAATGCAATGGCATAATTGAATGTAATTAAAAAGTGGTTGTAAAAAACATTTAGTTTTTATACAGCCACTTTTTTTGAAGTGAGAATTGTCGGATAAAATAAAAGGCATTGTGTTTTACACAATGCCTTAATGGTTGTATTATGTTTTATTCAGCAACTTCTTCGCCGTCTAAATCAAGAACCTCATCATTACTGAATAAATCAACTAATTCTTCTTCAGGTTCAGGAAGGTCGTTATATTTGTTATAAGCATCTGCTATCATATTGTAGTTTTTAATAACAATAAAGCTTGAAATCGGAATACCTGCACCTAAAGCGATGATTCCCAATGTACTGAAAAGACCGACAATTAAACCGCCCTCAGGAATTATAAGCTCATAACGCTCAGCGTTTACCTTGAGTCTTTCTGCGAGCTTGATTTTCCAGATGATACCATAAATACCAAATGTAATAACACTAAGGAAGAAAGCAAAACCATATTTCATTGTTCTCTTGCCGTCACCCTCACAGAGAGTGTTTATGTTTCTGCCTAATTTATGCCAGAAGAAAATAGCATAAATACCTAAAGTGATGCATGATAATAAAAAGAACTTGAAAATACTTTTCTTAGGAATTCTTGCGTCCATAATAAAACCCCTTTATTTACCATTTTAATAGCTAAGGAACATTATATATTATTTTTTTGAAAAAATCAAGGTGTATTATAATTATATTATAAACTATTTTAAAGATTAAACTGTAATTTTTATTGACAATTCTTTCTTTATGTGGGATAATTAAGAGAATTTTAAATACTATTATATTTTAATTAAGGAGGAGTTTCTTTTGAAAAAAGAACTCGCAAAGCAATACGATCCTAAAAACGTTGAAGATCGTATTTATAAATCTTGGCTTGACGGTAAATATTTTCACGCGAAAAGAGAAGAGGGTAAGGAGACTTACACAATAGTTATTCCGCCTCCGAATATTACAGGTCAGCTTCATATGGGACATGCTCTCGACAATACCTTGCAGGATATTCTTATCCGTTGGAAAAGAATGTCCGGTTACGATACATTGTGGCTTCCGGGTACTGATCATGCTTCAATTGCAACTGAAGCTAAAATAGTTGAAGCAATGCGTCAGGAGGGTATCACTAAAGAAGATATCGGCAGAGAAAAATTCCTTGAAAGAGCTTGGGATTGGAAAGAAAAATACGGAGGCAGAATTGTTGAACAGCTTAAAAAAATGGGTTCTTCATGCGACTGGGACAGAGAACGTTTCACCTTAGATGAAGGCTGTAACAAAGCAGTTAATGAGGTTTTTTGCCGTCTTTATGAAAAAGACCTTATCTACCGTGGTAATCGTATGGTTAACTGGTGTCCTTGCTGTAACACATCAATTTCTGATGCAGAAGTTGAGTACGAAGAAAAAGATGGTAATTTCTGGCATCTTTTATATACAGTTAAAGAAACAGGCGAAAAGTTAGAGCTTGCAACAACACGTCCTGAAACAATGCTCGGTGATACTGCGGTAGCAATAAATGCAGAAGATGAGCGTTATAAACACCTTCACGGTTGTCATGTAATTCTTCCGTTGTTAAATAAAGAAATTCCGATTGTTTGTGATGAACATGCTGATATGACAAAGGGTACAGGTGTAGTTAAAATTACTCCTGCTCACGACCCTAACGACTTTGAGGTTGGTAAACGCAATAACTTACCTGTAGTTCGTACTTTCACATATGATGGTCATCTTACAGGTGCAGAAGACAAGCGCATTGCCGATGAACTTATTAAAAGCGGTAAAGCTGCAGCAGATGAACCTGAGGTTCTTGATTGTGGTAAATATGCAGGTATGACAACTTTAGAAGCTCGTAAAGCTATTCTTGAAGATTTAAAGAACGGCGGTTATATTAAAGAAATAGAACCATTAAAGCATGAAGTTGGTACTTGCTATCGTTGTCACTCAACAATTGAACCTATGGTTTCTAAACAGTGGTTTGTTCGTATGCTCCCACTTGCAGAACCGGCAATTGAATCTGTAGAAAAAGGCGAAATTACTTTTGTTCCTGAAAGATTTACTAAAAACTATCTTAATTGGATGCGCGGTACTCGCGATTGGTGTATTTCTCGTCAGTTGTGGTGGGGTCATAGAATTCCTGCGTGGTACTGTGAAGATTGCGGCAATATGGATGTTTCAAGAGAAAAAGTTGAGAAATGTTCAAAGTGCGGCAGCACAAATCTTAAACAGGATGAAGATACACTTGATACATGGTTCAGTTCTGCTCTTTGGCCGTTCTCAACACTCGGCTGGCCTGAAGATACAGAAGATTTGCGCCATTATTATCCTACAAATACACTCGTTACCGGTTACGATATTATCGGTTTCTGGGTTAGCCGTATGATTTTCTCAGCATTAGAATATACAGGTAAAGTACCTTTTGATACTGTTCTTATTCATGGTCTTGTTCGTGATGCTCAAGGTAGAAAAATGTCAAAATCATTAGGTAATGGTATTGACCCGCTTGAGATTATCGATACTTACGGTGCTGATGCTTTGAGATTTGCTCTCGCAACAGGTAACAGCCCTGGTAACGATATGCGCTTCTCTGATGAAAAAATTGAAGCAAGCCGTAACTTTGCAAATAAGCTTTGGAATGCTAACCGTTTCATTCTTATGAATCTTGATGAGGATGAGCCGGCACCGCATATCCCTGAAAATTTAGCTACTGAGGATAAGTGGATTTTAAGCACATTTAACAATCTTGTTAAAACAGTTACCAATTCACTTAACAACTTTGAATTAGGTATTGCGGTTCAGAATCTTTACGATTTTATTTGGGATGTATTCTGCGACTGGTATATTGAAATAGCAAAAATACGTCTTAACGGAGAAGATGTAGAAGGCAAAAAGACAGCAAAAGCAGTACTTGTTTATGTAATGTCAAATACACTTAAATTACTTCATCCGTTTATGCCGTTTATTACAGAGGAAATTTGGCAGGCACTTCCGCACGAGGGCGAGACAATTATGCTTTCAGAGTGGTGCAGATATGACGAAAAGCTTAACTTTACAATCGAAGTTGAAGCTATGGAGCGTGTTATGACCGCTATAAAGGCTATACGTAACCGTCGTGCAGAAATGAATGTTCCTCCTTCAAAAAAAGCAAAACTTTATATTGAGACAAAATATACAGAAGACTTCAAAAACGGTTCTCAGTTTATGTACAGACTTGCTTCTGCTTCTGAAATCGAAGTTTCTGAAAAGTATGAGTATGAAATTGAAGGTGCGGTTTCTGTTATTACAGAAGCAGCAAGAATTTATATTCCGCTTAATGAACTTGTAGATTTTGAAGCTGAAAAAGCAAGACTCAAGAAAGAGCTTGATGCAGTTAAGAAGGATTTGGAGTTTGTTGAAAACAAGCTTAATAACCCGGGCTTTATGGCGAAAGCACCTGAAAAAGTTGTTGCAGCACAACGTGAATCTCAGGAGAAATATAAGGCTAAAATTGCAATGCTTACAGAAAGTCTTAATAAGCTTCAATGACCTTCAAGGAAGCATTAGAGTATATTCATTCTCTACTAAAATTTGGTATCCATCCGGGACTTTCAAGGATGGATACCTTGTTGCAAATTTTAGGAAATCCGCATAAAAATATTAAGTGTGTGCATATTGCAGGAACAAACGGAAAGGGTTCTGTTTCAACAGCGATTTCAAATGTATTGATTTCAGCAGGTGTAAATGTTGGATTATATACTTCTCCGTATGTCAGTGATTTTCTCGAGAGAGTGCAATATAAC
>JAFVWD010000224.1 GCA_017501865.1 Clostridia bacterium
CTGTAAAAAGGACTGTTTGGATTTTGCTGACGCCTTGGTGTCGGCGGTTCATTATTTCTGTTAAAATAAACATTATTAGAATTCGAATCAGATCTTATAGGTGTAGGTCTTATTTCATCCCGATGAAATTCGCTTTTTATTGAATTCACCTGAGCAGACTGACCGTTTCTTGATGAAGAATTCACGGTTGGATTATTGTTAACACGAGTGTTATTCACAGCATTACGTTGTGACTCGCGATTAGCATTTGTACCACCACTTTTCCTGTTTGCAGGCATAGTATAATTATCAAAATTCTTCAAAAGATCTTCATAATCATTGTAGTCTCGGGCCATAACTTAACTCCTTTAAAATTCAGCAGTTTTATAATAAATCAACGATTCTTTTTTCAGTAACTATTAACCCTACCGGTCTGTCATATTTACCGTGCATTAAAGAATCCCTAATATTCTCCTGATAACAAATTCCTACTGATGTTCCTTTAAAATCAGAAAGGTATCTGTCATAATAGCCTTTTCCGTAACCAAGTCTGTAGCCTTTCTCATCAAACAAAAATGCAGGTACTACACACACAGTTTTTTCAGTAGGTAAAACCGAACGACATTTTGAAGGATTCGGCTCTAATACACCAAAATACCCTTCTTCTAAATCATCAAATGAATTTATAATGAAAAAGTCCATATCTCCCTTGTCATTAAGACACTTAGGTACTGCAACCTTTTTCCCCTGCTTCAGCAAGGCATTTATAAAGCCGTGGGTTTCAACCTCTATTGATGTTGACACATAAGTCAGAACCATATCTGCCTCACGCACAACAAATAAATTTAAAAGCTTATTCTGTATTTTTTTGTCGTAATTCTCTTTCAGCGTTTTATCCATAGCGCGCCGCATTTCTTTGCAGGAAGAACGCAGTTGCTTTTTTATGGGGCGTATATCTACTATTTTTTCCATTGTAACCCCATCAAAATTTTCTGTGACTTCTCACTACCAACTAATTCAGCAGCAATACATTCACCAAACTCCCACGCAACTCCTGCACCTCGCGCAGTAATTATATTGCCATCTTTAACAACACCCATACTCTTAACCTCTGCACCGAGCAACTCATCTTCAAAACCGGGGAAGCAAGTAGCATTTTTACCTTTAAGCAAACCTTTTCTGCCTAATATAAACGGAGCAGCACAAATTGCACAAACCAACTTGTTAGCAGAATTTGCAAAATCTATAGCTTTGTGAACCTGCTCACAATCAAAAAGATTCTGCGAGCCGGGCATACCACCCGGAAGAACTACAGCTTCGACAGCTTCATCTAATAAAACATCGTTAATGTTTATATCTGCTGTCACTTCAATATTATGAGCGCCGACAGCCTTTAAACCATTAATAGCAACGGTTTTAACACAAACACCTGCACGTCGTAAAAAATCGACCGGCGCCAAAGCTTCAATTTCTTCAAATCCATCTGCTAAAAATACATAAACCATATTTCTGCTCCTTTCAGATTATCTGTAAGGCATACCCAAATATATATAGGAAGTAAAAGGTATACTTTCTTTTATATTACAAACCATCCCTAAAAACTCAGAGGAAGCTTTTGCAGGTAGTCTGACTTTAATTTTGTCACAATCTGACTCTTTCAAAAAAATAGCCGCTGTAACATCCTTGTGATTCCCGCAAATTTCATAAACAAGAATTTCCTCGTCATGTTTTTCATAAATTGCAAAACCTGTTTCTGAAAATAGAAATGAAACATCGTCACGCGATTTATCAAAAATAAAATCAAACTCGCTTTCATTCCACAATACAACGGGAGTTTCCTTTGAATCACTCAATTTCAACCGATTATAATCGCTATAACAAAAATCCGTGCTGAAGCATATCGTATTTTTACAATCGACATCTGACC
>JAFVWD010000225.1 GCA_017501865.1 Clostridia bacterium
CTTTTAAAATGATAATAGCAGGACTCTTTCTTTCCACAGGCTCAAATATCGCTATGACCTTCTGTACCAACAATATTTCTATGGCTGTAGTCTGGGGCTTTAACGGCTTTGCACTTTCTCTTTTATGGGCTGCAATTCTTAAAATTCTTGCCAACATAATAAATTATGATATGCGTTCAAAGGCTTGTCTTAATATATCAGTTACCTTACCCATAGGCACGGTGCTTGCGTATATTTTAGCTTCTGTTGCTATTAACTTTTTTAATTGGAAATATGTCTTTTTCACATCTGCATTCGTTCTCTTTGTTGCAGGAATATTTTTTACTGTTATATATATGCTTTCAAAAAGACACTTTACTGAGGTTGAAATAACAAAGCCTGCATCTGAAACAAAGGATGAAGCAAAAAATAAAAATAAATTTTTACCGTTGTTTTTATCTGCCGGACTTCTTCTTGTTTTGCCTGCCGATGCAATACACGGTGCCATAAAAGAAGGAATTACAACCTGGGTTCCGACAATGATAACGGAAACTTATTCAACTCCTGTTGCTTTTTCTGTATTTATTTCAATAATTTTGCCAATAGTAAATTTGTCAGGCAATTACATAATTACACCTGTGTATAATAAAATCTTCAAAAAAGATGAGCTTAAAACAGGCGCATTTGTTCTTGCATTTGTTTTAATTCCTTTCACCTTTTTAATTTTTATGAAGGATTTGCCGATTGTCGTAAGTGTAATTTTGCTCGCTCTCGGCACTACTGCAATGCACACATTTAACTATATGATAATAACATTGGTTCCGATGCAATTTGCAAAATACGGCAAAACAGCAACTGTTACAGGTGTTATGAATGCAACTGCTTACATAGGCTGTGCCGCTGCTACTTATGGTTTTGGTATAATTTCTGACAATATAGGCTGGAATGGTACTGTTATTGTATGGATCGCTATTGATATAATAGCATTGGCATTTACCCTTATGAATATAAGAAAATGGAACAGGTTTAAAAAGATATGAATGTTTATGATTTTGACAACACAATTTATGACGGCGAAAGTGCCTTTGATTTTTTCAAATTCTTTTTGAAAAAGGATAAAAAGCTCATAACCTTTATGCCCTCAATTATAATTGCTTTCACAAAATATAAATTCGGAAAGCTCAGCATTGAAGAGGCTATGAACAAATACGGGCAAAAAGCTGTTGACTATTACCTTGAAAATCCTCAGTTCAGAGGGTGCATTTCTGAGTTCTGGGACAGTCACATAAAAAATATAAAGCCGTTTTATGAAACTGTAAGAAAAGATGATGATCTGATTCTTTCCTGCTCTCCCGAAATATCTCTTAAAGAAGTATGTGAAAGACTCAACATTAAAAGCTTCATAGGAACCTCAATAGATGAAGAAAAAGGTAAAATAGACAGACTCTGCCTTCGGGAAAACAAAGTAAAAGCTTTTTTTGAGCAGTACCCCGATTCTCAGATTGATGACCTTTACACCGATTCCTTCAACGACAAGCCTCTTATGGATATAAGCAAAAACGTTTACCTTGTAAAAGGAAACAAAATTAAAAAGATAAAATAAATATTCTACTCTCCTCTTTGTATGCATAATCTATTAATATAACACTGAAGTTATGTGTTTTATTTATGCTTAAAAAGAGGAGTTTTTATTATGACAGAAGAAAAGAAAAACACATTTTTACCGAACAACTGTATTTTAGAAGACAGACGCACCTTATCTGTTTCAGGTGTCAATGACGTCGGTAGCTTTGATGAACAGACAATTATAGCTTCAACAGATTTAGGTGAGCTTACAATAAGAGGTGAAAAACTACACATAACAAAGCTCTCTCTTGAAATAGGCGAGCTTCAGGTAGAGGGGAATATTGCTGCTCTTTCTTATACAGATGTCGCACCTAAAAACAGCAGCTTCTTTGCAAGGGTGTTCCGTTAATGTATTCATTTGAACAAAGCAAGCAATTAGACCTGTTTTTTCTGTCTTTAGGTACAGGATTTTTCTTAGGTATAATTTATGATATTTTACGAGCAATTCGCCTCACCCTCTCCGGAGGAAAAGCAATTATTTTCATTTTCGATATTTTGTACTTTGTAATATCAGCCCTTGCAACATTTATGTTTTTTGTTGCCATTAATAAAGGTGAATTTCGTTTTTATATGATTTTCGGTGAGATTTTAGGTTTACTTTTCTATTATTTTTCTTTCGGCATTGCCGCAAAAAGCTTCACAAACAAATTTGTA
>JAFVWD010000226.1 GCA_017501865.1 Clostridia bacterium
ACTGCAAAAAAAGAAATAAAAAACGCAACCAAAACGAGAAAGGAACGGAACGTTTGTGCAACTTGCATAAGTGCGGAGAGTAGAAAATATAAAATGGGCAAAACAAGGGTTTAATCTTGTTTTGCCCGAAATTGTATAAGTGGTGTCAGGTAGTGACATTTTGTTTTACCGTAGTTTATGCGGTGTACACTAATTATATTCTGTAACCTGATTACAATATTGAATGTGAAAGAAGAGTGTTTCCATCTAAATCTTTGTGAATTATTTCATCATCTGTTAAAATTATATAGCCTCGCGGTGTGTTTTCTTTAGGAATAGAAACTGAACCGGGATTGACATATAAAATATCTCCGTACTGCTCTATTTTACTTATATGCGTATGTCCGTTAAAAAGAATATCTCCTTTTTTCAGCTTTGGTAAATTCTGAGGATTGTATTTATGACCGTGAGTTAAAAAAATGAGTTTGTTTTTTATGTAAAGACAAGCATATTCTGCTAAGACGTTAAAGTCGAGAACCATATCATCAACTTCAGCCTCGCAGTTGCCTCGAACCGCAAGTATTTCATCACTCATTGCATTAAGTAAAGCTATAACACCCTTAGGGTTGTATTCATCAGGTAAATCATTTCTTGGCCCATGGTAAAGAATATCACCCAAAAGTATAAGCTTGTCGCAGTTTTCTTTCTTGTATTGCTCAACAAGCTTGTTGCAATATTTTAAAGAACCGTGTATATCTGACGCTATAAGCAATTTCATATTATCATCCCTTTAATTTTTTTATATTCTATCATAAATTGACGTTATTGACAATAGAATTTGAGAGTGTTATTATATTTGCAATATTATATAAATTGATGATACTCAGGAGATGATTTTATGAAGAGAAAAGCATTGCTTTTAGCGGCAACAGCAGGTGCGGCTGCATTGGTTGGTATTCACAAGACAAACGAGAAAAAACACAAGGATATTTGTATGATTGCGCATCGTGGTCACAGTGCAAAACACCCGGGTAATACTGAGGCGGCATTTTTGAGTGCGGTTGAAAACGGTTCAGGCGGTATAGAAACAGATGTGAGAATTACCAAAGACGGCGTGTTCGTTGTTAACCATAATGATGAGGTTAAATTTAATGACGGAACCGAAATGCTTGTTGCTGAGTCGACTTATGTTGAACTCACACAAAAGCCGTTGATGAATGATAAGTCCAAAGAGGTTTGCTACCTTTGCACATTTGAGAGATATTTAGATATCTGTAAACAGGCAGATATGATTTGTTTTATTGAGCTCAAGGGTGAATGGAGCGATGAGCAGATTAATGAGCTTTTCACTATGGCGGGAGAAAAATATGATTTATCTAAATGTTCACTTCAGTCTTTTGAATTTGAAAATTTAATAAAGGCACATGATGCATTTCCTGAATTAAACATTATGCTCACATACGGTAAAAACTGCGGTGATTACAGACGTTGCTTTGACTATGGCTTTGATATAGATGCAGAGTACAAGGTTGCTACAAAGGAAATGGTAAAGGAATTCCACGACAAAGGGCTCAAGGTTGGTTTGTGGACTGCAAATAATCTCTTTGCACTTAATTTCTGCAGAATGCTGGATGTTGACTACATTGAAAGCGATATTTACGGCGGAGTAAAATAAATAGATGATAGTATTATGAAAAGCAAGAGGGGCTGCAAAAAACTATACGTTTTTACAGCTCCTTTTTATTTTTTTATGTTAAGCAGTATGTTCAGCTTCATCATAAGGTGTGTACCTTTTGCGGATTGTTGTAATATGCTTTTTAATTGATTTTCCGCAGTCAGGCGTTTTTATTTTTTTAAATAATTCATAATAGTCTTTAAATGTATAACTCTCTTTATCGGTTGTGCGGTTAGTGCAATCCTTCATGATTCTGTCAAATACAGAGGTTGTTGTGCCGTTACCGGAAGGCTCTTCATCAAGAGTATTTGCAAGCTTTGAAAAGGATTGTAATTCATAATCTATCATAGGTCGATATTCCATAATATATTGAAGACAGGTCTGGAGAAAGAAGAATAGCTGAATCTCATCCTCGGGAGAGATGTTTCCGGCAAAGCCTATTAAGTATCTTACAAAATCGTAAGCATCCGCCTGAGTTTCAATATACGGGAAAAAGAAGTCATTTTTTTCAGAAAGCCCATATACTTTTAATATGTTTGTTAAATCAGAGTTGTGCGTTTTTCGCTTTGAATGTGTATATTTAGGAAAAATCTCATTATTTTTAACAGTAAGAGTTACCTTGCTTATACTTGGATCATTGTCAATTGTGCTGAATGTAGGGTTTAGTACATTTTGTAAAACTGTAGAGACTGCTCTTGCACCTGTATTTAAGGTTGTTGCCATTTCTGCAATTTTTTCACAGGCAGAGTCATCAATCGTTAATGTAACATCGGAGAGCTTGTAGAGGTGTGAATATTTTTCGAGATAAGATGCTTTGGGGGATTGTAACATAAGTCTGTAATCTTCTTTTGTAAGCGGAGGAATGTAGTGTATTGAACCAATTCGCCCTAAGAGCTCGCTGTTGAAGCCGTATTTTTTAATATCCTCCATAGTGGCATATTTTAAATATTCATTTTCGTCGGGCAAAGCGGTGCTGTTAACAAAGCCAATTGAGCTTTTTCCCTTGATTCGAAGCTTAATCTGTTCTTCGAGTCCATCAAAGGCTCCGGCGAATATGAAAAGCATTTTGCTTGTGTCTATAAAGGAGGTTTTACTCTGACCTATATCGCAAGAAATACCTTTTCCTTCAATTACCTGCAATAAATTGAACTGAGCATTTGTTGCTTCGTTAGGTCTGAATTGCATTTTGCAGAATTCATCAATTATTACTATGCTTGAGTCAAATTTTTCTTCATTTTTGCAAGAGTTTTTTGCTGAAACGAAAAGCTGGCTGAGAGTTGTGCCTTTATAGCCTTCAGGGCTTAATGCGCTTGAGTCAATAGTGAACACATTAAGACTCGCAGCATCAGCTAAAGTTTTTATTAAATGAGACTTACCGCACCCTGTACGTGCTAAGAGTAATAATGACGTGTTTGGTAGTGCATCGGTATCAATACCCGATTCAATTGCGCAAAGCTTTCGCAAGTGTATACTTATAATAGAGGCAAGTAAGTTTAAGGTTTCTTTCTGGGTTTCGAGCGGTACAATTTTTTTAGATGCTTTTTTTATAAGCATATCTTTTGACATATACTTCATATTTTCCGCTCCTTTCATTTAATATGGTGAATAGTTATTTGTTATTGTTGCCATATGCTTACATATAGTTTTAGGTGTGTTTTCATTTTCGTGTTTTTTGAAGTCAGTATAGTATTTTCTTAAGATATTTAAGGTTTGGTTATTCTTTTTGGATAAGCTCTCCTTTATAAAGATATCAAAGAGTGAAAAAGGAGAGTACTTATCAGTCTGTTCAGTTCTGAGAAGTGTTGACAATAAAAGAAGTGTTTTTAATGTGAAGCTCTTTTCAGGAAGAAAGAGCATCATATAACAAAGAGAGGTTTCTAAGAAGGTGAAAAGCTGTTCTTCCTCAGCAGTAGGTATTTCGCCTGCGAGTCCGACAAGATGTTTTGCAAATTTTTTTATTTCAGCAAGAGTTTTAATATATTGTTTAAATGAGTCATAAAAAATATCTCCTTCGTTAAAGCTTTTTTCGGTTTCGGCTTTTTCTGAATTGCAGTGCCCGCATCCTGTGCGGGCTGCTACCGACAGCGTTGTGTCAGGCTTTGCATCCGCGTTATAAATCTTTAAAGCTTTTTCAGAAGCTTCAGAATAAAGCTTTATGTCTGAATCAAGCGAACCGTTTATCTGATTATTTACCGAAAGATTGCTTTTCGTGGTTTTCATATTCTCTTGCTCCTTTCCTGAAGTTTTTTGTTAATGCCCGCATCTCTGTGCGGGCTTATGCCAGCAGATGTTTGTTAAGAGGAAATTGTTTCATTTTTTCGTTCTCCTTTCTTTTTTGTTTTGGTCTTGTGTTTCTTTCTGTCTTTAATATACCACAGATTTTTTTAAAGTCAATCAAGTGTCACACAGTATTAGTCATATTGACAAAACGAGCGAAATAAGATAAAATCTGTGTATAACGGTAAATAAAGGGGCTAAATTATGACAAACATAGAGAAATATAATATTATGGTAGATGAAAGTAAGAAATATACTACCCTGATAGAAAATTTGAAAAACCAGGTGTATGGTTACAATGTATACCTGACGCATATTGCAGTACAAGGATTTCCCGAGTTTTCTTTTAAAGAGTCATCTAAGGAATACAAGGTTATCAATAATTTTGTTGATAAAATAATTGGAT
Organism: Clostridia bacterium; assembly: GCA_017501865.1. Classification (GTDB taxonomy): domain Bacteria; phylum Bacillota; class Clostridia; order Oscillospirales; family Acutalibacteraceae; genus DTU089. Next base: position 4,338 of record JAFVWD010000226.1, read on the forward strand.
ATTACAAATCATTTGATGAGAGTGTTTCATATGTTTTTTCTTATACGTTTGAAGAAAGAGATGCCGAAACAATTAAAAACCTTCTTTATGTGATAATAGGCTTTTTAATGAGTGAATGCAGAAAAGAGGATTATACATTTTTAGGGATTGTCAAGCTTTTAAAAACCTTTATGAATAATGTTCCCGAAAAATATAATAATGACAAATCAAATAGTGTGTTCTATAAAATATGGACAGGTATGTCAGAAAAGAGCAAGAAAAGAATGCCTGATATTTTAAATCGGGCATTTGAAGAGCTTTATGAAGAATATGATCATAACTATTTAAAGAGAATAGCAGATGGTCTGTGGTATTCTATAA
>JAFVWD010000227.1 GCA_017501865.1 Clostridia bacterium
AAGGTTTTCTTTGAGACGGTTTTTTTATTTGTGTGTTTCTTTTAAAAATATTTTATTTTGAAAGGACTGAATGTAATGGCAGACAGTAAAGTAACTAAAAAATTAGCAGAGGTTGCAGAACGTATTGAGGAGTTACGAGGCATTTACGGTTTTTCAGAAGAAGAAATGGCACAAAAAGCAGAAGTATCATTAGCTGAATATCTTTCATTTGTTAAAGGTGAAGATGATTTACCTTTCTCATTTGTTCATAAATGTGCTTTAGCATTTGGCGTAGGTATGACAGACCTTCTGGAGGGTCAGAGTGCAAAGCTTACTTCTTACACAGTTACCCGTCGCGGTAATGGTAAGGTTACTGCAAATGAAGATGGTAAATTAATACAGAATCTCGCACCGCGTTTTAAACAAAAACTTGCCAATCCTTATTGGGTTAATTATAAATATTCAAGTGAGCTTCAGTCGAAGGAAATTGAAGTAAGCACACACGCAGGTCACGAATTTGACTTGGTTATAAAAGGCTCCTTGAAGGTTCGCGTAGGCGATAATTATGAGGTTTTAAGAGAAGGAGACAGTATCTATTATAAGAGCTCAATTCCTCACGGTATGATTGCTGTTGATGGTGAGGATTGCACATTCCTTGCAATGGTTATGGCAGACGAGGAGGCTCCGGCTGAATTCGTTTCAGAAAAGGTAGGTTCAGTAACTCAGGTTGAAAAACCGCTTGTTAGCGACAAATTTGTCAAAACATTTACAGGCGACGACGGAGTTTGTAACAAAATTGAATTTTATAATGAAGATAAATTCAATTTTGCGTTTGATATAGTAGATGAAATCGGCAGAAAAACTCCGGAAAAGCTTGCTATGCTTCATGTTGCAGATGATTTAACAGAAAGACGTTTTACTTTTAAGGATATGAAAGAGATGTCTTCTCAGGCCGCTAACTATTTTAAATCCTTAGGTATAAAAAAGGGTGACAGAGTTCTTCTTGTGCTTAAAAGAAATTATCAGTTCTGGGTTGCAATTTTAGCTCTTCACAAATTAGGTGCAATTGCAATTCCTGCTACAAATCAGCTTGTTGCCCATGACTATGAGTATCGTTTTAATGCGGCAGGTGTTACAGCAATAGTTGCAACTGCAGACGGTAAGGTAACAGAAACAGTTGATGAGGCTCAGAAAACCTGTCCTGATTTAAAGGTTAAAATTGTTGCTAACGGTGCAAAAGAAGGTTGGCATAATTTCGATGAGGAATTTCCGCTTTTCTCACGTCGCTTTGTTCGTGATGAGAATACTGCTTGTGGTGATGATCCGCTTATAATGTTCTTTACATCAGGTACAACAGGATACCCGAAGATTGCAGTTCATAGTCATAAGTATCCGCTCGGACACTACATCACTGCAAAGCATTGGCATAATGTTTACCGTGATGGAATTCACTTTACAATTTCAGAAACCGGCTGGGGTAAAGCACTCTGGGGTAAGCTCTATGGTCAATGGCTTTGCGAAGGCGCAGTTTTTGTTTATGATTTTGAACGTTTTGATGCTTCTAAAATTCTTCCGATGTTTGCAAAGTATAACATCACGACATTCTGTGCACCGCCTACAATGTACAGAATGTTAATAAAGCAGGATATTTCGCAGTATGATTTATCTTCAATAAAGCATGCAACAACAGCAGGAGAGGCGCTTAACCCTGAAGTGTTCAAACAGTTTGAAAAAGCAACAGGCTTAAGAATTTACGAAGGCTTCGGTCAGACTGAAACAACTCTTTCAATAGCAAACCTCGACGGTTCTGCTATTAAGATAGGAGCTATGGGCAGACCTTCACCGCTTTATGATATTGATTTGGTTGATCCTGACGGAAAACCTGTTGCAGACGGAGAAACAGGTGAAATTGTTGTTCATACTGAAAATGGTGCACCTTGCGGTCTTTTCCTCGGATATTATAAGGATGAAGAAAAGACAAAAGAGGTATGGTACGACGGTCTTTATCATACAGGTGATACTGCATGGCGCGATGAGGATGGTTATCTCTGGTATGTCGGAAGAGTTGACGATGTTATCAAATCTTCAGGCTACAGAATAGGACCTTTTGAGATTGAAAACGTTATTATGGAGCTTCCTTACGTTCTTGAATGCGGTGTTTCCGCAGCCCCCGATGAAATCAGAGGTCAGGTCGTTAA
>JAFVWD010000228.1 GCA_017501865.1 Clostridia bacterium
CTACACCTGTTACAGCGGAAGCCTTTGCCTTAACCGCAGAAAACGATGCTTCTCCGGGATTTTATTTCGTATCTGTTGATGCAAACAGAAAAAAGCAGGTTACAATATATTATCTTGTGGATGATGATATTGATTTTAATAATCTCTATTTAAAGGTAAATAATCTTTACACCCAAAACAAACGGGACACTTATTCATTATTACAGCTTGAATTTTAAAGCTCGCCCATAAAATTCACGGGGGCTTGCAGGTATAGTTCCTGCAAGCCCCTCTTTTGGTTTATATAGCTTTATGTGTTCTGAATTTTTAAAGATAATTTTCATTAATACTGACATTATGTAAAACTATTTACCCTGATAGTAAACTGTCTGATTATCAGGAACAGATGTTGTAAGCCAGACGTTACCGCCGATAACGCAGTTGTTACCGATTTTTGTATCGCCACCCAGAATTGTTGCGTTTGCATAAATAACAACATTGTCGCCAATATCGGGATGACGCTTTATATCCTTAATCGGATTACCGTCTGTGTCTACCTTAAAGCTTTTTGCACCCAAAGTAACACCCTGGTAAATTTTTACATGGTTTCCGATAGTCGTTGTTTCTCCTATTACAATACCTGTACCGTGGTCTATAAAGAAATATTCACCTATTGTAGCACCCGCGTGAATATCAATACCCGTCTTTTCGTGAGCAAACTCTGTCATAATTCTCGGAATAAGCGGTACTCTTAAATTATATAATTCGTGTGCTAATCTGAAAATAGATATTGCATAAAAGCCGGGGTAACAAATAAGTACCTCCTCACGGCACTTTGCCGCAGGGTCACCCTCATAAAGAGCTTCTATATCTTTTAAAAGCATCGTTTTCACTTCAGGTAATTGCTTTATAAATTTTTCGCAGATTATTTCAGGTGAGCATACTAAATCTGTACCGTTAAATTCACAAGCACCTTTAATTACCTTTGCGAGTCGATTATAAATATTTAAAAGAAGCTCGGTTTGAGAAAGTACATTTTCACTACCCTCACTGTGTGTATAATAGTCAGGAAACAAAAATGACTGTAAATCTTTTATTACCTTTACAACCTCTTTTCTGTTGAGAATCATTGCTTCGCCATCAGAGGTTTTAATTTTTGATTTTTTATTTACAACATCCAAATTTTTTATGGTACTTGTTATAAGTTCCATATTATCGAGAAATTTATCCATTAAAAATTCTCCTTTCAAGTAAACATTGATGTTGAAAGATATCTTTCACCCGTATCTGTTAAAAGAGCAACTATAGTTTTATTTTTATTTTCCGGTCTTTTTGCTACTGCCACAGCAGCAGAAAGAACTGCGCCCGATGAAATGCCGACTAACACACCCTCATTTTTTGCAACAAGTCTGCCAAACTTCAAAGCATCATCATCTTTTACATCTATAATTTCATCGTATACATTTCTGTCCAAAGTATCAGGAATAAAATTTGCACCGATTCCCTGAATACCGTGACTTCCGCTTTCACCCTTTGTTAAAAGCGGAGATTTTTCAGGTTCAACACCTATTATTTTTATATTATGATTTTTTTCCTTTAAAAATTTACCTGTACCTGAAATTGTTCCGCCCGTTCCTATGCCTGCAATAAAAATATCAACATTTCCCTCAGTGTCTTCCCAAATTTCAGGACCTGTTGTTTCGTAGTGAGACAACGGGTTTGCTTTATTTGTAAATTGTCCTGCAATAATTGCCCCGGGGATTTCTTTTTTTAATTCCTCTGCTTTTTCTATAGCTCCGTTCATACCCTTACTGCCCTCAGTCAGCACTAACTCAGCACCGTAGCATGTCATAAGCTTCTGACGCTCAATACTCATAGTTTCAGGCATAACAATTATAACTCTGTAGCCCTTTGAAGCACCTATTGCCGCAAGACCTATACCCGTGTTACCGCTTGTCGGTTCAATTATTACTGAGTCCTCTTTCAATATGCCGTCCTTTTCTGCTTTTTCAATTATTGCCTTTGCAGGACGGTCTTTTGCACTACCCGTCGGGTTAAAGCTTTCTAATTTTGCTAAAACAGCCACCTCGAGCGAGAACTCGTCTTCAATATTATTAAGCCTTAAAAGTGGTGTATGTCCCACAAGCTCATCGATTTTTTGATATATTTTCATACCTGACACTTCTTTATTTTTTTAATTTATTTACAATGAATGACTTAAATATGTCAAATCCCTCTATGCCCTTTTCATTAACCTTGAGCTCATCAAAGGAATATCTTACCAAAGAAAGCTCTGCCTTGTCACTTTCATACAAATCAACAATTGAGCCGTCAGAAAGCTCTGTTATACATGAGTAAACAAAGCTGTATGGATTAAGAGTGCTTGTGACATTTTTTCTGTAGCGCCATTCTACAGTATTATCATTATTCACAATTCCGACCTTTATAGTACCTAATTTTCTTATTTTTTCAGTCGGATATGAAATAATTATAACCTTCTTGCCGTTTATTTCCTTACTGTAGTTAATCACCGAAAATTGGCAGTTACTGCAATATGACAAGCCCTTATCGAGCTTGTATGCGCCCCATGTTTCACCGCCATCTGTACTGTCGCAATAGCTTATATAACCCGCTGTGTTTCTTGAATACATTCTTAAAACACCGTCATTTAATAAAACAAACTGTGTTTCTGAGCTTTTACCTGCAGCTCCAACCTCTTTTGCTTTTTTAGAGCGGTGCCACACTTCTCCGTCATCGGAATAAATGGCACTTGTATATTCTTTACCATCGTTGTTATCATAAACAGCAAAAATTATTCTGTTTTTACCGTTAAAATTGAATGAATATCCTCTTCCCGGTGCAAAGCCTGTAAATCCCTTTGAATTAATTTCTATATTTAAAATTCTTCCGTCAGACCAGGTTTCGCCATTATCAAAGCTTTTCTTTACCCATAAATAATATGTCGGATAAAGCTTTATGGGTGAATATGCATAAAACAAATTAGCCGTGATATCCTTATCACTTAATTCCCCGTCCTTTTTCATCTGCTTTATTAATACAGGCTCATACTTATCACCTGTCTTTTTATAAACTGCATAAGCCTTATCAACATAATAATTTTCATAAATTTCATTGTTCTCAAATTTCCTTACTGCAGCAAAGCCGTCTTCGGCAAAATCATCTACAAAATAAGGATAATTATCTTTATTAAGCTTTGTGCTTTCTGCTTTGCTGTAAGAGCTTCTGTCACAAACAGCTAATTTACCGTCTATAAAGCCGTTCTCCTTACCATAAGTACCTGCACTCCAAAGACCCATATATGCAGGACACGCGTCGCACATATGGTAAATTGTACCGTCCTCAGCCTGAACAACTGCCGAATCCACAAATGAAGCAGATGTAGGTATAGCTTTATTGTGATCGAAGAATTCCATATCATCAAAAGCATTGACAAATTTGGGCTCGGACCAGGTTTCACAGTTATCATCAGAATAACGATATCCGACATCTACATTTGCCGGATCATCGGTACCATTGCCGTATCTTACATCGGCACAAGCTAAAACTCTGCCGTTTTTCAGTGTAATAATAGCCGGTATTCTGAAAAGCTTGCTGTCAAAAGTACCGCTCTCATAAGGATTTTTAACATTTAACGACATAATAACTCTCCTTTTAATTAAAAAATTTTTTAACAATATCTGCAGCCTCTTTTGCATCCTTAGCATAGAAATCTGCCCCGATTTTTTTCGCATATTCCGGAGTTAAAACTGCTCCTCCGACCATTACTTTACACTCTGCACCTTTCTTTTTCAAAAGCGCTATTGTTTCTTCCATTGCTCCGAGTGTCGTTGTCATAAGTGCAGAAAGTCCCACTAATTCTGCATTATATTCCTTTTGTGCATCAACTACTTTTTGCGGTTCTACATCCTTACCCAAATCTATTACTGTATAACCGTAGTTTTCAAGCACCGTTTTAACTATATTTTTTCCTATATCGTGAACATCGCCTTTTACTGTGGCAATAATTACAGTGCCCTTGCTTTCTCCTTCAGCTCCGGACTCCTTCATTTTAGCTTTTATAACCTCAAAGCAAGCACCCGCAGCCTCTGCAGAAAGAATAAGCTGTGGTAAAAAAAGCTTGCCTTTTTCAAACTCCGCACCTATTTTATCAAGTGCCGGAATAAGCATATCATTTATTATTTCGTTACACTGTTTTTCTGCAAGAAGCTTTTCTGTAATTTTCACAGCCTCTTCAGAAAGACCTTTTTCTACCGCTTCACTCAATGATATTTCCTTATGACTTGTTAAAACAGCTGTTTCGGTATTCGCCGCACTTGCAATGTATTCCGAACAGTTTTCATCAATTTCCTTTAACACCTTATATGCTCTGATTGCACCCGACATACTTTCTGTATTAGGGTTAATAATCGGTAAATCGAGGCCGTTTTCCAGTGCAAGTGTTAAAAATGCAGTATTTATAATTTCTCTTTTAGGTAATCCGAATGATATATTTGAAACACCTAAAACAGTCTTTACGTTTAATTTTTCTTTTACTGCTTTCAGGGCATTCAGCGTACATTTTGCAGATGAACCGTTTGCAGAAACCGTGAGTGTCAGACAATCAATATAAACATCGTCCTTTTTTATACCTTCCTTTTCTGCCCTTGCAACAATTTTTTCTGCTAATTGCACTCTGCCCTCAGCTTTTTCGGGAATTCCGTTTTCATCGAGTGTCAAGCCTACAACTGAAGCTCCGTATTTTTTTACTATAGGTAAAATTTCATTCAGGCTTTTTTCCTCTGCATTTACAGAGTTCACAATCGCCTTACCTGTATAAACTCTTAATGCCGCCTCTATAACCTCAGGATTTGTACTGTCTATTTGCAACGGTACAGAAACAGTAGCCTGCAAAGCCTTAATAACTTTTACCATCATTTCCTTTTCATTGATTCCTGTGTGGCCTACATTTACATCGAGTATATCTGCCCCGGCACTTACTTGTTCAAGACCCTGATTTACAATATAATCAATATCATTATTCTGAAGTGCTTCCTTGAATTTCTTTTTGCCTGTGGGGTTGATTCTCTCTCCGATTATTCTCGGCTCTTCAAGTGTCACCGCTTTACCCGTACCCGAAATCGCATTTTTTGTTACAGGTGACTGTTCCTTAGTCACATTTTCTAAGGTTGATTTTAATTCCTTAATAAATCCGGGTGTTGTACCGCAACAGCCGCCTAAAAGCTTGGCCCCTTTTTTGTAGTACTCCTTCATTATTTCCGAAAAGCCTTCGCTCGTTTCAGAATACTCATTTGTTTCAGGGTCAGGGAGCCCCGCGTTCGGCTTCACTATTACAGGAACAGTTGAATACTCTAAAATTTCTTCAACTATTTTTTCTAATTTATCAGGTCCTAACGCGCAGTTTACACCAACTGCCGAAACACCGAGAGAAGTCAATGCCAGAACTGCAGCGCCCGGGGTATTTCCGTTCATAGTGGTTCCGTTTTCATTAAAGCTCAATGATGCTGTAACGGGGAGTGAGGTGTTTTCCTTAGCCGCTAAAAGAGCAATTCTTGCCTCTCTCAAATCTGTAAAGGTTTCAAGACAAATTACATCTGCTCCGTATTTTTCGCCGCAAATCACAATTTCTTTAAAAGCATCATAAGCCTCTTCGTAGGTTATATCCCCTACAGGCTCCAATATTTTACCCAAGGTGCTCACATCAAGACCTACTAATACTTCTGTGTTTTCAACAGCCTCTTTTGCAAGCTTCAATGCCTGTTCAATTGCTTCTTCTACAGTTTTTCCTTTACCCTGTAATTTATAACGGTTGGCGCTGAAAGTGTCTGCCATTATTATATCTGAACCTGCATCCACGTAAGAACGATGTATCGCTTTAACATCATCCGGTCTCATAAATACAGACAAGGCAGAATCCTCTTCTGCTGTTTTACCGCGTTTAATAAGCTCTGTTCCGAATCCGCCGTCTAATAGAACAAAATCTTTTTTTAAAAGCTCTGAAAAAGTAATCATAATTATAAAAGTCCCTTTATACTTTCAGTTATTTTTCTTGCTATATACGGATTGTTCATTGTGTAAATATGAACACCGTCAACACCATTTGAGATTAAATCCACAATCTGGTCTATTGCATAGGCAATGCCCGCGTCAACAAGCGCTTCAGGTCTTGACTCATATTTCTGAATCATTTTCACAAATTTCTGCGGAAGACTCGCACCGCACATTGTTACCATTCTTTCAATCTGGTTTTTATTAGTAACAGGCATAATTCCTGCACACATAGGTACACCTATTCCTGCAATTTCACACTTTTCCCTGAAATCATAGAAATACTTATTATCAAAGAACAACTGTGAAACCAAAGTTTCTGCACCGCATTCTACTTTATTCTTTAAATTCAATATATCTGCCTTGGGGGACTCAGCCTCAGAATGTGTTTCAGGATAGCACGCACCGGATATACCAAAATTACCGTTTTCTTTAATATAAGTAACTAAGTCACTTGCATATTTAAAATCTGTTTTAGGCTCAATTTCAGGTATTCTGTCGCCTCGTAATGCCAGAATATTTTCAATATTATTATCCTTAAGCTCCTTCAACACCCTGTCAACATCCTCTTTTTCGCTGTTAACACATGTTAAATGCGCCATACTTTCAATACCATATTTATTCTTAATAAGTGATGCAATGTCGCAAGTAAAATTATTAACCGCACTACCGCCTGCTCCATATGTTACACTTATATAGTCGGGATTTAAATCCTTTAGCTCATCAATTGCCTTGTAAACTGTTTCGACACCGCTTGTTTTTTTCGGTGGAAATACTTCAAAAGATAAAACTGTTCTGTCCTGTTTATATAGTTCTTTGATTTTCACAAAAACACCTACCCCGATTTTAATACTGTTTAGTATAACACAGATTCTCTGAGATTTCCATATTTTCGAACAAAAAATAAAGTGATGCCAAGCCTCCGACTTTACATCACTATTTATTATATTTACTTAATAAGTCCCGAATGCTTCGCTCTCTCAAAATCCTGCTCACTACCGTTGCCTTCTTTGAGATTTTCGAGAATGAGTGCTTCGACGGTTTTGTGAAGCTTTTCATTTGCTTCTTCCAAATCCATTTCACTTACATCAATCGGCTCACCGATTCTCGCTACAAGATTTTTTGGTCTGAATTTATAGTCACCTGAAACACCTACAGGAATAACCAAAGCATTATTCTTTTTAGCAAGAGAAACTGCACCAAATTTAAAAGGCATAAGTAAATCTTCTGTTTTATTTCTTGTACCTTCAGGGAAAATTCCCAAAGCACCCTTGCTTTGCAAAACCTCTGTTGCGGCATCCTTTGCATCTGTGTCGTGACCATTTCTGTGTACGGGAATACAACCGGCAGCTTTAAAAAACCACGCAACCTTTTTATTTTCAAAATACTCGCTTTTCGCCATATAGTGAATAGGTCTTTTTGTAGAAACTATTACCATGCATTGATCCATTAAATGCTTGTGGTTACAAGCCACCACAATGGCACCGTTTTCAGGAATATTTTCTTTACCAATAAGTTTTGGTGAATACCAGAATTTAAAAATTGGTTTTAATATTGTTGATAAAATTTTAAAGCCTGTGTTGCTTTTCGCGTAATTAGTCATTCTGCTTTCTCCTCATTCGCTTTTCTTTGTAATTTTCTGAAATCGACTTTGCCGTAAGGTGTTTTAGGGAATTCCTTTATGAATTCATATTTATAAGGAATACTGTAATGTGCTAAATTCTTTTCACAGTATTCTTTTATTTTTTTGAGCACCTTTTCTTTTTCAGCCGGGATATAATCATTTTTAAGAATGATGTATACTTTAGCAACTTCTTTTCTGTACTTATGAAACATTGAAACAACGGTGCATTTCATAACCTCAGGAACTTCTTCCACTACCTTTTCAATCTGTGACGGGTACACATTGTAGCCCGATGAAATTATAAGCCTCTTAATACGGAGCTTATAGTGAATAAAGCCCTCTTCATCAATAGAACACAAGTCACCTGTGTGAAGCCACACATTACCGTCGTTATGCTTTACCAGAGTTGTATTAGTCTCTTCATCATTATTTCTGTAACCAAGCATTACTGTAGGCCCCTGAACACAAAGCTCACCGTCTTCGCCGTTCTTGAGAACTTCGTTTGTTTCAGGGTCA
>JAFVWD010000229.1 GCA_017501865.1 Clostridia bacterium
ATTGAAAGAGTTTATGTAAGTATAAATAAAGCTTTGTCCTTAAAAAATGCAGAGAGAGGTGTTTTCTATGTGGGACAAGCTTGCACTTATTCTGCTTATTATAGGCGGAATCAACTGGGGTCTTGTAGGTATATTCCAGCTTGATATAATCGCATGGTTATTTGGCGGTGCAGGTGCATTAATCAGCAGAGTGCTATATATTCTTGTTGCAATCTCTGCTGTTTGGTGTATTTCACTTCTTTTCAAGGATACCAGCCACGAGCCAGTTGTAGACTAAAATTAATTGTCTGAAATTATATCGGATGCCGTTTTTCAGGCAATAAAAAGGGAGGTAAAAACCTCCCTTAATTATTATATTAATTACTCACTTACATATGGAAGTAAAGCAATGTGTCTTGCTCTCTTGATAGCAGCAGTGAGCTCACGCTGATGATATGCGCAAGTACCTGTAACACGTCTTGGTAAAATCTTAGCTCTGTCAGTCATACACTTTCTGAGCTTAGCGAGATCCTTGTAATCAATTTTTCAACTCTGTCTGCGCAGAACATACAAACCTTCTTGCGTGGTCTTTTTGCAGCACGAGGATTTCTTTCCTTTTCCATGACACAACCTCCTTAAAATATAAAGTTAAAACGGAACATCTTCATCTCCGATGATTTCTTCAAAATCTCCGAGATCGCCAAATGAGAGATTATCATTAGCAGCAGGCTGTGATTGTGCGGCAGGAGTCTGATAATTATAATTATTAGACGGTGCGGCATATGAGCTGTTGCCCTGAGATTCAGATTTAGAACCTGTAAACTCAACATTATCAACAAAAACATCAGTAGTATAATGAGTTACATCGGGATGATTTCTATCGGTATAACTACCTGTACGAAGACTACCCTCAACGCATATCATACTTCCTTTGTTGAAATAACGTGAAACGAATTCAGCGGTCTGGCGCCAAGCAGTACAAGAAATAAAATCAGCCTGTCTTTCGCCTGTATTTTTATCTGCAAATCTTCTGTTTACAGCAACAGTAAATCTGCAAGAAGCGATACCGCTTTGAGTTTGTCTTAATTCGGGGTCAGCAGTAAGTCTGCCCATAAGGATTACTTTATTCATCTGACTATCTCCTTAACTTATCGGAAATTCGATTAGCATACAGTTACGAGTGAACGAAGAACGCCATCAGTAATGTTGAAACGTCTTGAAAGTTCAGCAGGATAATCCGGCTTTGATTCAAAAGTATAAATTACATAATAGCCTTCTGTTTCATCATTGATAGGATATGCAAGCTTACGCTTACCCCAGTCCTCATTGATTTCAACAGCTTCAGCGTGCTTTTCGATAGTTTTCTTGAACTTTTCGAGAAGAACGTTAAGACCTTCTTCGCCATTCTTGAGGCTGTATACAACCATAACCTCATATTTAGCAGTTACCTTTGCCATTTCAAATACACCTCCTTTTGGATTTCGCTCACAACGAAGTATGAGCAAGGATACTTTAATATTATACTATTTAAACCTGAATTTGTCAAGGGTTTTTTCAAAAAAATAATTATTTTGATACAAATCGTTTTTTATCATCGTTATATAAGTCTGAGTGAATAAATAACTCTTGCAATTATTGAGGAAAAATGATATAATAATAATAGTTTTTTCTAAATTACGAATTTTTAACGACGGGGGTTAAACATAATGTTATCAGATATCGAAATTGCTCAGAATGCGAAAATGAAAAAAATCAATGAAATTGCCGAAGAGCTTGGAATTTCAAGTGATGAGCTTGAGCCTTACGGTCATTATAAGGCAAAGCTTTCTGAATCTCTTTATTCAAAGCTTGCATTTAAAAATGACGGAAAGCTTATTCTCGTTACAGCAATAAATCCTACTCCGGCAGGTGAGGGGAAGACTACAGTAAGTGTAGGTCTTGCAGAAGCTATGGCTAAAATCGGTAAGAAAGCTATGCTCGCACTTCGTGAACCATCACTTGGTCCTGTTTTCGGAATAAAAGGCGGTGCGGCAGGCGGAGGATACGCTCAGGTTGTTCCTATGGAGGATATAAACCTGCATTTTACAGGTGATATGCACGCTATTACTTCTGCTAATAATCTTTTGTGTGCTATGCTTGACAATCATCTTCAGCAGGGAAATGAACTTCAGATTGACCAAAGAAGAATAATGTTCAAACGTTGTCTCGATATGAATGACAGAGCACTCAGAAATACTATAATCGGTCTTGGCGGCAAGGTTAACGGTGTACCAAGAGAAGATAGCTTTCAGATTACTGTTGCTTCTGAAATTATGGCTATTCTTTGTCTTGCTACAGACCTTAATGATCTTAAAGAACGTATAGGCAATATTCTTGTTGCTTATAATCTCAAGGGTGAGCCTGTATTTGCAAAAGAACTCGGTGCATGTGGAGCTATGACAGCTCTCCTTAAAGATGCTCTTAAGCCAAACCTTGTTCAGACTTTAGAAAATACACCGGCATTTATTCATGGTGGACCATTTGCTAATATAGCTCATGGCTGTAACTCAATCAGAGCTACAAAGCTTGCATTGAAGCTGGGCGATTACTGTATTACAGAAGCAGGATTTGGTTCTGATCTCGGTGCAGAAAAGTTCTTTGATATCAAGTGCAGATATGGCGGACTTTCACCTGCATGTGTTGTTCTCGTAGCAACAATCCGTGCGCTTAAATATAACGGCGGAGTTCAGAAGGCTGACCTTGAAAAAGAAAATATGTGGGCACTTGAAAAGGGTATTGTAAATCTTCAGACACATATTGAAAATATGCATAAATACCATGTTCCTGTTGTTGTTGCAATAAATAAATTCCATACAGATACTGAGCAGGAAATTGAGTTTGTAAAGGAATTCTGTTCAAATCTCGGCGTAGAAGTTTCTATGTGTGAGGTATTTGCAAAAGGCGGAGAAGGCGGAATTGACCTTGCTCAGAAGGTTTGCGAAACAATCGAATTTTGTGCAGATAACGAAAACAGCTTTAAATGTCTTTACAGCGAAAAGCTTCCGATTAAGGAAAAAATCGAAAAGATTGCAACTGAAATCTATCGTGCTGATGGTGTAACATATACAACTCAGGCAGAAAAGGCTATTAAGGAAATTGAAGGTATCGGCTTTGGCAATATACCTGTATGTATTGCAAAAACACAGTATTCACTTTCTGACAATCCTTCTCTTCTTGGCAAGCCTAAGAATTTCAAAATTACAGTACGCGATGCAAGACTTTCATCAGGTGCAGGCTTTGTTGTAATTTATACAGGTGATATTATGACTATGCCGGGACTTCCAAAGGCTCCGTCCGCACTCAAAATAGACTGTGACAATAATGGCAATATTACCGGATTGTTCTGATGGGGGATATATGAAAATAATTACTCATTCTCCTGA
>JAFVWD010000230.1 GCA_017501865.1 Clostridia bacterium
CGCATGAACTTGTGAAAAGTAAGTTCCTGAAAATCAACAGTGATCATATTGAGTACGTTATAGACTGCGTCAGCAAGAACACGACCAAAATCAACAACATTAAGCAATACCTGCTTGCTGCTATATTCAATGCTCCTAATACCATCGGCAGCTATTATGCAACAAGCGTCAATCACGATCTATATGGATAATAGTCTGCGAATGAAAACAACACCGAACAGACTGAACAGACAATATAAGTAAATATATTTAATAGAAAAATGAGGATTGGATATAATAGCGCCGTAAAAACTAATAATTAAAGTTAAAATATAATGCAGAAAATTACATAATGAAACAAAATGTATCTAATATTAATTATGTGTTGACTTTTTGGCTAATATATGCTATTATTATATTGTACTTGTATCAGGAGGTATTTTTATGAAAAGATCAATCGTCAGAATCGGAAGTATAGAGATTAAAAATTTTAAAAATGTAAAGTATGGAATTCTTGATTTCGAAAACAATCGTAAGAACTATAATTCCAGCGTGTTAGGATTATATGGCCAAAATGGATCCGGAAAGACGGCTTTGATTGATGCACTATCTTTGCTTAAGCTTACCCTATCAGGCAAGTCAGTTCCTGTACATTTTGCAGATTACGTAAATGTTGATTCTGACTTTGCAACTTTAAAATATACCTTTAAGGTTTTGCATAATGAAACCAAAGGTGAATATCAGGCATCTTACGAGTTCTGTATTCGCAAGGTGCTTGATGAATCAGCACAGAATACTGAATATGCAGATAAAATAAATCAAAAATACAAAGCTGTTATTTTTGATGAAGTTCTTTCTTACTCATATAAGGATGCAGATACAAAAGTTAAAATGATGCCAAATGTGGATACAAGAACAGAAGAAGTATTCTTGCCTAAGAGCAAATATTCTGTTTTGGTCGGCAACAACAAAAAAACAGAAATGAACTTACTGTCCGATAAAAAGCTTGCATACTCAACATCAAGATCGTTTATTTTTTCAAGGGAGTTTCTTAATGTTTTAAGACAACACTGCAAAGAACAATATCATCTGGAACTTTTTGAAAGTCTTATTTGGTATGGTAATTACGAACTGTTCGTCATTGATACAGCAAATTCAGGTATGATCACAATGAATGCTCTTCCTCTTGCCTTTAAATACGAAGAAAATGGAAAGGCATCAATCGGAAGTTTGATGATTAAATTAAATGATGCTACATTGATTCCTCAAGATGCATTAGAAACTGTTAAAAATGTTGTTAAAAATATGAATGTTGTATTGACTCAAATTGTTCCCGGTCTGACAATTGGTGTTAAGAATTTAGGTAGCGAGCTTTTCTCGAATGGATCAGCAGGGTCTAAAATTCAATTGGTATCCCACAAAAACAACAAGGAGATTCCATTGCGTTATGAATCTGAGGGTATTAAGAAGATTGTATCAATTCTTCAGTTATTAATAGTTGTTTATAACAAACCTTCAATTACTGTTGCTGTTGATGAATTGGATTCAGGTGTGTTCGAGTATTTGCTTGGCGAACTTTTAAGAATTATATCCGAAAAAGGAAAAGGCCAGCTCATTTTTACATCTCACAATTTGCGCCCGTTAGAGACAATCGACAGAGGCTTTGTAGCATTCACTACAACTAACCCCGAGAATAGATATATACGTCTTACTAATATCAAGACAAATAATAATCTTCGTGATTTCTATTATCGCGATATTGTGCTTGGTGAACAGAGTGAGCCGGTTTATGATCCGACTAACAACTATGAAATTTCACTTGCATTCAGAGAGGCTGGTGAAATCAGTGGCTCGTAAAAAAATAGTATTTGTAATTGTCGAAGGACCTTCCGACGAAGAGGCTCTTGGTGTGCTTTTGAATCGAATTTATGACAAAGATACCGTTTTTGTTCAGATTATGCATAAGGATATTACAGCAGAATACGGCAATTCATCTGCAAACATTGTGGCGGCAATAGGCAATGAAATCCGTGCTTATGCAAAATCAAACCATTACACCAAAAATGATTTTAGGGAAATTATTCATATCATTGATATGGATGGAACATATATCCCTGATGCAAACATTATTGAGGATAAAGAGGCGATCAAGCCCAAGTATTTCCTGAATGATATCCGTACCTGTAATGTTGAAAACATTGTACGGCGAAACAATATCAAGAGTGCAAACGTAAACAAACTTTGCAGTTGCTATGAAATATGGGGAGTTTCGTATAGAGCCTTTTATATGTCCTGCAATCTTGACCATGTATTGTATAATAAGCTTAACAGCAGTGATGAAGAAAAAGAAAATGATTCATACAAGTTTGCAATGAAGTATAAGGATAACATTCCTGAGTTTCTGGATTTTATAAGTAATTCTGACTTTTCTGTAGTTGATGGTTACAAGGAATCCTGGGATTTTATAAAGCAAGACCTTCATTCGCTGGAGCGATATACAAATCTGGGGTTATGCTTTAAAGAATAAAAATAAGAACAAAAACCTCCTTCGGTCTATATCGTTGGAGGTTTTTGCATGAGATTACGAATAACATACCCAATTATACCTATTGCACTTAGGGTATAACGCGTGCACTTGAGCAGACAACACAGACTGTATTGCAATTAATTTTATAATATGTTATACTTTGATTCCTAAAATGAAAAACTAAACGCAAGGTAAGATAAGAACAAATTAAGAAAGTTCATAAATGATAGTGATTTTTTGCTCAAAATAGTGTATAATGACATTAAAACTGTTGGATATTCACTGTTTTGAAGCATAGCAAACAAGCAACGGTCAAAATTTTTGTAAAATTAAATGAGACCCCTGCCTGGTTGGAATATAGCTTAGTTGTCTGACCTGACGGCGCGGAAAAAGTTGTGTAAATAGTATAAAAACGAGCCTCCTTGGTGAAAATTATGGTAATAATTTTTATTATATGAAGTCAATAGGTTTGATTGAGGGTTATAACAACGAATACAGACCTCACGATAACTTAACAAGAGCAGAGGCTGCAAAGGTTATTTCAGAATTACTAAAACTAATATAATTTGATTATTGAGGCTATCACGGATGTTATACCGCGATACATTGCTTTTCTTTAAAATATTATAGGTGATTGTAAAAGTAAGGTAAAAACAGAGGGCCAAAAGCAATCAGCCGAGAAAAAGGGATGATGCATAAAAACAAACAGAAGCAAGGCATCACAAAAAGACGGTATTTTAAAACCGCCAAGCAAAGATTTATTGAAAAAAGAAAGCTACGAAACCTTTTTAAGGAGCTTACGTACACTCTTAAAGAAGCTTTAGCTCGTGAAGAGATTTGGCGAGAATAACACCAATTAATTGAGTTATTGCAGCAAGGTATACATCAACTTTAATAGTAAGTGTGTTGTGTGTTCTCAAAGAATCAAGTCCGAA
>JAFVWD010000231.1 GCA_017501865.1 Clostridia bacterium
ATCTACTGTTATGACCTCACAAGTGTAACTATTCCCGAGACCGTTACAAATATAGGAAAAAACGCTTTCTATAGCTGTAACTCGCTTACACAAGTAAATATATCTGATATTGCCTCATGGAGTAATATTAGTTTTGGAGATGCTCTTTCTAATCCGTTATATTATGCAAAAAATTTATATTTAAACGGAGAATTAGTAACTGACCTTATTATACCTGAGGGTGTAAGAAAAATTAATGATTTTGCTTTTTATAATTGCACTCCACTCACAAGTGTAATAATACCTGATGGCGTAACAAGTATAGGCAACTCCGCTTTTGAGGGTTGTTCTGCACTCACAAAAGTAAGAATTCCTGACAATGTAACAAGTATAGGTAATAAGACTTTCTATAATTGCTATTCACTAAAAAATGTAACAATACCCGATGGTGTAACGAGTATAGGTGATATGCCTTTTAGTGGTTGTTCTTCACTTACAAGCGTAATAATACCAGATAGTGTAACGAGTGTAGGTATCTTTAATTTTAATGGTTGTACTTCACTCACGAGCATAGTAATACCGGATTCAGTAACAAGTATACCTGATGCTGCCTTCAAGAATTGCACTTCACTCACAAGTGTAACAATACCCGGCGGTGTAACGAATATATGTGATGAAGCTTTCGATGAATGTTCTTCACTAAGATATGTATTCTTCGCAGGTTCTTCTGAAGATTGGGACAAAATCATCAAAGGCGTTTACAATACAAAACTTTATTCTGTAAAAATACATTATAATGCAACAGATCACAGTCATTCAGTAGTCAAAAATTTACCGTCCTCTGAAGGAATGGAGGGCTCTATAGAAGACATTTGCCCTGTTTGCGGATTTGTAAACAGCAGTGAAATACTTGTTTACGTTAACAACTACATAACCGCAGTTGACACAAAAAATGTTGTTATTGATGCTTCAGCCGCTACTCTTACTCTCGACATTTCTGCTTCAAAAGACCTTTCAGAAGCAATAGTAGTAATGGACGGCTACACATTAAAGGTAATACCAAACTCTGACTACGGATTCCTGGGCACAGGCTCAAAAGTACAAATAATCGACTCAACAGGGAATGTGGTTGCAGAATACACTCTTGTGGTGCGTGGTGACGTAAACGGTGACAGTGTCTGCGACGTGCTTGACTGTATGTTAATTGAGCTTGTACAAACCCACAACACCACTCTTGACGGTGTTTACCTTGCCGCAGGTGATTTAACCGAAAACGGTGAGATTTCAATTGAAGATTTCTCGGCTGTAGTCAACAAGGCACTTAACAAAGCTTAAGCAGTACATCTGACTTTGTTTGTCTGATACACTAAAATAACAAATTAACCCTATCATTTTTTGTCACTTAAATGATAGGGTTTTTGTTTTGTAGTATTTAATTTTTTACACTCGATTGATTTATTTTTTAATAAAACTTATTCCAATACTAACGGGCAACCGAAGCACGAGCCCTTTTTCTGAAAAAGTAAAACCATACTATATGTAATTGATATTGAAAAAAGAAATATTTTGTAATATAATTAAAATGGTTGAATTTAATAATGACAAAAATTTCAGGTGGGGTTGAAATGAGAAAGATTTTATGTTTAATTTTAACATTTATTTTTGTTGTAGGTGTCTGCTTTTCTGCACCATTTGCACTGAAAGTAACTGCGGCAAGTGTCAGTGATTTGACGTTTAAGTTAAATAGTGACGGTCAGTCATATTCTGTGACAGATTGCTCAGAAAGTGCATCGGGCAACCTTGTAATTCCGAGTATGTGTAATGGCTTACCGGTAACGAGTATAGGCTATGGTGCTTTTTCTTGTTGTAAATCTCTCACAAGTATAAATATTCCTGACGGCATTACTAATATAGATACTGATGCTTTCCGCGATTGTTTTTCTCTCACAAGTGTACATATAACTGACCTTGCTTCGTGGTGTAATATTGATTTTATGGCTTTTAACTCAAACCCGCTATTTTGTGCCGAAAACTTATATTTAAACGGAGAATTAGTAACTGAGCTTGTTATACCAGAGGGTGTGACTGAAATAAAGGATTATGCTTTTAATAATTGTACTCCCCTCACAAGCATAACAATCCCTGATAGTGTAACGAGTATAGGTGTTTCTGCTCTCGATGGTTGTTCTTCTCTTACAAGTGTAACAATCCCTGACGGTGTAACAGAAATAAACAATTCTGCTTTCAATGATTGTTACGCTCTTAAGGAAATTAATGTTTCAAGCAGAAACGATTATTTTACAAATGTTGACGGAGTTTTGTTCAATAAAAATAAAACTACAATTATAAAAATGCCGCAAAAATTAGAAAAAACATCTTATATAATCCCCGATACTGTAACAACTATAGAGGGCTATGCATTTGAAAGCTGTTCATCCCTTACAAGTGTAAATATTCCTGACGGCATTGCTAATATAGGTGATGGTGCTTTCACCTTTTGTTCTTCTCTCACAAGTGTAACTATACCTGGCAGTGTTACGAGTATAGGTGAAACTGTTTTCTGGGGTTGTTCTTCTCTAACAAGTGTAACAATCGGTGACGGTGTAACAAGTATAGGTAGGTCTGCTTTCTGGGGTTGTAAATCACTCACAAGTATAAATATTCCTGACAGCATTACAAGTGTAGATTATGGTGCTTTTAACTATTGTTCAGCGCTCACAAGTGTACATATAACAAACCTTGCCTCGTGGTGTAAGATTGATTTTAATGATTTTGATGCAAACCCATTATATTATGCAGGAAATTTATATTTAAACGGAGAATTAGTAACCGAGCTTGTTATACCAGAGAATATAACAGAAATAAAAGATTATGCTTTTCATAATTGTACTTCACTCACAAGCATAACAATCCCTGATAGTGTAAAGAGTATAGGTAATAATGCTTTCAATGGTTGTACTTCTCTCACAAGTGCATATATTCCTGACAGCATTACGAATATAGGTATTAATGCTTTCAAAAGTTGTACTTCTCTCACAAGTATAACAATACCTGACAGCGTTACGAGTATAGGTAGGTTCACTTTTGAAGATTGCTCTTCTCTCAAAAGTATAATAATACCTGACAGTGTAACTAATATAGGTAGTTCTGCTTTCAAAGGTTGTACTTCTCTTGTAAGTGTGACTATACCTGACAGTGTTACGAGTATAGCCGATAATGCTTTCAAAGGTTGTACTTCTCTCAGAAGTATAATAATACCTGGCAGTGTAACGAGTATAGGTGGTTGGGCTTTCGAAGATTGTGCTTCACTCACAAGTGTAACAATTCCTAACGGTGTTACAAGTATAGGTGGTGGTGCTTTCAGGGGTTGTTCTTCTCTCTCAAGTATAACAATTTCTAACGGTGTTACAAGTATAGGTAGCAGTGCTTTCTCGGATTGTTCTTCTCTCACAAGTATAACAATTCCTAACG
>JAFVWD010000232.1 GCA_017501865.1 Clostridia bacterium
ACCATATCTGCCAAGACGATGTTCTTTCACATACCGATGCTTTTTAAGCATATCACCTATTCCCTTCCTTAAAACACCCGTTCCTTTTCCGTGAATAATAGTACATTCATTGAGTCCTGACATAACAAGGTCATCTATAAATCGGTCAAGAACCAAAAGTGCTTCATCCACCATAAGACCTCTTAAGTCACAACGGTTGTTGACATCCTTACTTGCTCTGCTCTCAATTGAATTTTTACGGGAACTGCTCTTTGGCTTTTCCTTCTTTTTTTCCAAAAGCTTCAGAGAATCCTCCTTGACTCTCATTTTAAGCATACCTGCGGCAATTTCTACATTACCCTTTATATCCTTAAGTGCGGTAACAACAGCATTTTTACCTATTGTCTTACAGTAAACATCGTCACCAATCTGTAACTCTCTTGGTAAAACATAGCCTTCATCATCGTCAATATCAGCAAGAACAGGGTTTACCGCATCATCAATAGCATTAAGGTGAGAGTTCACAGATGAACGTGCTTTCCTTAAAAGCTCGGCGGCATCCTTTGTAGATTTTGTTTCCTTTTTCAGCTTTTCAATTTCAGCTAAAAGAAGGTTAGCTTCTCTGCGAGCTTGTTCAACTATTCTTAATGACTCACCCTTTGCATTTTCTATTTCCCTGTCGCGTCTTTGTTGTGCTTCATTTAAAATAGCCCTTGCTTTTTCTCTTTCGGCATCTGCTTCCAATTTTACCTTTTCCGCTTCCTTCTTTTCGGTTTCCATTTCAAGTCTGCTTTGCTCTAACTTATCAACAACATTTTCAAAACGGACACTTTCAGAAGAAACAAGTTCTTTGGCTCTGTCAATAATATTACCCGCTATACCAAGTCTTTCAGAAATTGCAAATGCATTTGAACGACCCGGAATACCAATTAAAAGACGATAGGTTGGCCTCAATGAATTAACATCAAATTCACAAGAACCATTTTCGACTCTGTCCGTTTCAAGAGCATAAGCCTTAAGCTCTGCATAGTGGGTTGTTGCGGCAATTTTTGCTCCTTGCAAATGAAGCTGTTCTAATATTGCCATAGCAAGCGCCGCACCTTCAACAGGGTCAGTACCTGCACCCAACTCATCAATTAAGACAAGTGAATTTTCATCGGCTGTTTTTAAAATATTAACAATGTTTACCATATGTGATGAAAATGTAGAAAGCGACTGCTCTATACTCTGTTCATCACCTATATCTGCTAAAATTTCATTAAAAACAGAAATTTCACTTTCGTCACCTGAGGGAATCATAAAGCCGCACATAGCCATTGAAGAAAGAAGCCCCAAGGTCTTTATGGCAACCGTTTTACCACCTGTGTTAGGACCCGTAATAACAAGTGTGTCAAACTCCTTGCCTAAACGAATGTCTGTTGCGACTACTTTTTTAGGGTCAATCAACGGGTGCCTTGCCTTTTTCAAATCTATAACACCCTTTGCATTGAGCTTTGGTATTGTTGCATTCATTTTGTAAGCTAATTGAGCCTTACTGAATATTACATTAATTTCAATTGCGCATTCATAGCTACCCTTAATTTCATCCTGAAAGCTACCTGCAATTGAAGAAAGCTCATATAAAATGCGTTCAATTTCCTGTGCTTCCTTGCCCTTTAAAACGCGTATTTCATTATTTGCCTCAACTACACCGGCAGGCTCAACGAAAACTGTAGCACCTGTTGATGATGTATCGTGAACCAAGCCTGAAACAGATGCTCTGTGCTCACTCTTTACCGGAACGACATATCTGCCGTTTCTTTGCGTAATAATTGCATCCTGCAAAATGTTTTTTAAATTTTGTGAGCGTATAATTTTCTCAAGCTTTTCTCTTACAGAATTTTCCTGGTTTTTAATTTTTCTTCTTATACTGCTGAGCTCCGGTGAAGCATTGTCACTCATCTCCTCCTCACTGAGTATCGCAGAAAAAAT
>JAFVWD010000233.1 GCA_017501865.1 Clostridia bacterium
AAGTTTGTTCATAGTATAAAACATAAATTTTTCATCAATTTTAGTTTGTTTGTATTTTAAATGGGTTCTATAGGCTTATTAAACCTACAGAACCCATTGCTATATCTGGTTTTATATGGTCTGCGCTTTTTTTACATCCCTATTTTTTAGTAATATAAAAGCATAACAAACAAAAACATAACGGGTGCCAAGCTTTGTTCGCAGAATAAAAATTCAAATTATTAATGATTGTTTTATTTTTTACTTTCTTTCATCTTTTTGTTTCGTTCTTCACAAATCTGTGCCCAGGTTGGCATTGTTCCGAGTATCTCGTTAAGGTTATTAAGTTCCTCAGGAACATTTATTTTTTGCGGACAGTTCTGTGTACACATTCCGCAAGAAATACACGCAGAAGGCTGTTTTTCCTGTGGCAACCCATCAAGCCGCATTCTTACACTTACCGCTTTTTGAATTTTCAATTCATTATAAATCGAAATAAAAAATGGGATATTAAGCTGCATCGGACAATCCTTAAGGCAATAACCGCAAGCGGTACAAGGCACTGAATTTTTCAGCGTTTCTGCTACCTCCAACAGCAATTTATTTTCGTTTTCATTCAGTGGTATATTTTCTTTGAAAATTGCTATATTTTCCTCTATCTGACTAAATTCTGACATACCACTTAAAATCATTTTAACATTAGGTAAATTTAAAAGAAAACGAAATGCCCATTCAACAGCAGTTGCGTTATCTCTTACAGCTTTTAACTTATTCAACGACTCCTCAGAAAGTGTTGCAAGCTTACCGCCTCTTAACGGCTCCATTATATACACAGGAATATTTCTCTCGGTTAAAAGCTCATACTTAGCCTTGCCGTCCTGCAAGGTCCAGTCGAGGTAGTTAAGCTGAATCTGACAAAACTCCATAGCTCCGTCACAGTAATCAAGAAATTCTTTCAAAAGTTCTGTACTGCAATGGCAGGAAAAACCTAAATGCCTTATTTTTCCCAACCTTTTTTGTTCCTTGAAATATTCTAATATCCCCCATTTTTCATCGGTGTAAACCTTTATGGAGTTTTCGTTAATATTATGAAGCAGATAGTAATCAAAATAATCTACCTTACAGCGCTCTAATTGCTCATTGAAGGTTTCCTCAGGATTATATGAGTCGCAAATCTGGTGTCCCGGGTACTTGTCCGCTATCATAAAACTTTCACGAGGATATTTCTTTAATATTTCACCTATAACAGTTTCTGATTTACCTGCGTGATAAACATAAGCCGTGTCAAAATAATTCACACCGTTTTTCAATGCATAATCTATCATTTTTTCTGTTTCTGCAATGTTTATATTATCATTTTCATCAACAGGCAAACGCATACAACCGAAACCAAAACGTTTAATATTTTCCATTATTTATCACCCTGATTCATATAAGTTTTGCTTAAAGCGCGCACACGTTCTTTTATGTCGTGTCTTAAAAACTCAGGTTTGAGAACCTCTACCCTGTCGCTATAACGCAATGCCCAATTCACCATCTCCGAAGGAGAACATTCTACTGTTACTATTTCATCGCCTGATGAGGTTTCTTTATAAGTATAACGCGGTCCGAAGGTATCAAACAAAAATGTATGAGAATACTTATCGCTTCGGGAAATATCATCTACGCGAGGAAGCTCGAGCAGTTTAATTGTAACCTCTACAGGTTCATCGCTTGCCATATTCAGATGAGAAAAATGGAAATCATCTGACCATTTCAAAGGGAGGTTCTTAACCTCTTCTTTTTTAGTTACAGGGTCACCCGGGAGCTCGTTTGTCTTCCCCTGTACTCTTACCTCTGTCATTAAATCAACACGCCAGATTGACATAACCTTTTTATAATTCTTGCCCATAAAGCTATCTTTGCAGGCAACAACATAATACTTTCCCTTATCTGCAACCAGGTAATACGGGCTTATAATCTCTTTCGAAAGACTCTCACGTTCAAGCTTTTTCTCGCTGTCAATTCCATTATAGTAAAACGTGATTTTTACCCTGTTTTCTATTGCTTCTTCTATTGTTTTAATATTTTTTCTGTAATACTCAGAATCTACAATCAATTTATTCTCAATTTTACTTATACTTGATGCTTTTTCTTCATAAAATACTGTAGTTAACTCTTCTTTAATTTTCTTTATAAGCTTCTTTGCCGTTTTTTCATCTATATTATCAGAAAGCGAAATACACTCAATAATTTTGTCAATTTCCTCATAAGAAAACTCCTGGTTATAGTACAAATTTCTTATTGGCAATTTTTCAATATTTGTATATTCAGTTGCATTTTTACTCTTTTTTCTGCTTCCGTGAACTTCGGTAAAAGCATCAAATACAATCTTCCAATCCTTCTCTTTGGACATTGTACCGTCACCCTTTGTATTCAGGGCAAGCGCAATCTGATTAATGTAACTGTTAGAAGTTTCTTTTGCACCAAGAAAATCTGCAACCTTCAAATCCTTTCTCATTGCTGCCTGAGTTGTAGGATGCTCTTTATCTGTATTCTTTTTTAAGTACTCAGCTATTCTATAACAGCTTTCAAAAATTGGTATCTGCTTTCTTTCCGCCATAATATCACCTTTTTGTAAATTAATACAATTTTATTGTAACACATAACTTCTTAATTTAAAAGCAATTTTTTTATAAAGGTAGAAATTTTCCGACCTTATAAAAGAAAAAGCAGTTATCTGAACTGTTTCAGATAACTGCTTTTTTATATAAAAACTATTTCAAAACAAAATATTATTCAACCGAACCATTTTTCACCGCTTCGAAATCTTCCTCAATTTCTTTAGACGGTGCTTTTGTAAGAAGCGATACCACAACTATGCATATTGATGAGAATATGAATGCCGGAAGAAGCTCGTAAATTGCAAAAACTCCGCCTAATTTACTTATAACTAATTTCCAGAGGAATACCATAGCAGCACCACTTACCATACCTGCAACTGCGCCCGCACGGTTTACACGCTTCCAGAAAAGTGAGAAGAGCATGATAGGTCCGAATGTTGCACCAAAGCCTGCCCAAGCAAATGAAACTATCTGGAAGATAACACTATCTTCATCAAGGGCAATAATAATAGCTATAACAGAAATAGCAAGAAGTGTAATTCTTGACATTGTCATAACCTGCTTATCTGTTGCATTTTTCTTAAATATACCCTGATAAATATTTTTAGCAAATGCTGAAGCAGATATAAGAAGATATGAGTCAGATGAGCTGATTGTAGCAGCAAGAATACCCGCCATTACAAAGCCTGCTATTATTGGTGGCAAGAAGCTTGTGGAAAGAGTTATAAAAATATTTTCCGCTGTTGTTTTGGTAAGAAGCTGTGTTGAGAATAACTCCGGTTGTGTCATAAAGAGCTGTCTGCCGACAATACCTATAAATACAGCAACTGTAAGTGAAATTACAACCCAAATCATTGCTATTCTTCTTGACATTTTTAATTCAGACTCTTTTCTTATTGCCATAAATCTTAAAAGAACCTGTGGCATACCAAAATAACCGAGTCCCCAAGCAAGCATAGAGCAAACTGTAAGAATTCCGTAATCAGAACGTTCACCGAAAAGAGCCACACCCTGTTCATTAACAAGTTGTGTACCTGCTTCGTCCACTAACGGATTTGCAAGTCCGAAAAACTCTAAGAAGCCCGGTATTGACTGAGCATTTTCTGCAACCGCAGCAAAACCGCCGGCTTTAACTGTACTAACTATAACAATTACAGTAAGTGCAACAAACATTACTATACCCTGCATAAAGTCAGATGCACTTTCTGCGAGGAAGCCACCTAAAATTGTGTAAACGAGAACGAACAATGCACCTAAAATCATCATAGGAACATAATCCAAACCGAAAAGCGCAGAGAAAAGCTTACCGCATGTTACAAAACAGCTTGAAGCATAAACCGTAAAGAAAACAAGAATGAAAATTGCAGCTATTGAAACAATAACCTTCTTTTCTTCTCTGAAACGATTTGAGAAAAACTCAGGTAATGTAATAGAATTGTTTGCTCTTATACTATATCTTCTGAGTCTTTTTGAAACTATAAGCCAGTTAAGGTATGTACCTACCGCAAGACCTATAGCTGTCCATGCGGCATCGGCAAGACCGCACCAATAAGCAACACCCGGAAGTCCCATTAAAAGCCAGCCGCTCATATCCGATGCCTCGGCGCTCATTGCAGTAACCCACGGACCTAAAGAACGTCCGCCTAAAAAGTAATTTTCTGAGTTCTTATTTGCTTTTTTAGCAAATATTAAACCAATTGCAATAACAACCGCCATATAAGAAATCATAGCGATTAAAATTTGCAGTGTATCACCACGCATATTCTTTCACTCCTATTATTAAAAATATGAACAATAATACTATAAAAAGCATAAATATGCAATATATTTTTTAAAATAATTAAACTTTTTAGCATTTTTTGTCAAATTTATGCATAAATCCACTGAAAACAGACAATAAAAATACAGTTATTTTCACATTCACCTTTTCATTTTAATGTCTCGCTGTTATTTAATACAGATGTGCTATAAAGAAAGAGTATATCCTGATTATTGAATTTAATAAACTCATCCATCATATCGGGATGAATATACCTTATATCCACAAGAGTTATCTTTTTGTAACCTTCAATAAAAAGCGGTGCAATACTGCTGCCGAAAGAATCTCTGAACATCACTAATTCTTTATCAGTTGAGGCATTTTCATTTTCTATGGTTACAAGCGAAAGTGCGCCGCCTAAAAATGCTTCATAAGGGTCCCTTCCATACCCTTTTGACAAATCATAAACATCAAAATTTTTACTGTAATCATATACAGTTGCATTTTTTATATCATCGTTCATTAAAAAATACATTGGTTCGCTACTTAACGGTAAGGCATACTGTCCGTAGTAAACACCATAAACACCTTTATCCAAAGCAATTTTTTCATATTCTCCTCTGAGCGACACACCCATTTCCTTTGCAATCTTTTTTGCAACGGGAACTATTTTTTCCTGTCGCCAATGAGAATCTGTTTTATAGTAATCATCAATTGACAGCTCACTAAAAATATCAATATACTTCATATATTCGGTCTCAGATGTTATTTCAGTCACTAAGCTTTCATAATCAAGAGAAAGATGGTTTTTATCATCACAGATTAAATAATAGCTTTTATCGGGGATTATTGAAAAATAGAGTCTTGTGTCGGTATCCTTGAGATACTTTTCGTAAACATCCCTGAATTTTTCAGATGCATACGTAATTGATTCCTTATTTAACGGATATTCCGATTTGCTTAAGAAACCATTTTTCTCAAAAACATCATTATTCTCAGATTTTTTTAAAAGTGAAATTTCTGTCTTAGCTTTTATACTTCTGAAAATTTCTCTACCGGGAAACTGGTCAAGTGAGTAATCTTCAAAATTTTTCATAAATCTGCCTGATATGATTGTATTAAAGCTTACATCAGGAAACTGTGTGAGATATCGCCTTTCTGATATTGAAAACTCATCACTCGGCTTAATCCATGCAAGAACGGAAAGTGCAGTAATAAAAACAAAAACAATTACAGTTACTGCAATATTTTTAATTCTCATAAAGCTGCACCTCCTAAAATCTGAAATACAAAAACGGGTTAAAAGAACCGTCTATAAGATACGAAGTAACTAAAACAAGCAATGTAATTAATACAACAGGCTCAAAAACATATAACACAGGCTTTATGAACCTAAGCTCACTCAATTTATCTAAAACTGTTTTTAAAAGTGGGGTTGAGCCTATAAGTGCCAATATAATAACCACCGAATACTCTTTTAAATAATATAAAAACTCTGTTGAAACAAACGGTAATGAAGAAAATCCCACCATTGCTTTAATGTAAGAAAATGCTTCGGATATATTAACTGCATCAAATATCACAAAGCTGATTACTATTACAAAAACTGTGTAAATATGATTTAATATCTTGGTCTTTGTTATA
>JAFVWD010000234.1 GCA_017501865.1 Clostridia bacterium
GCTATGACTGAAGAGGAGGCCTGGGCTTACCTTTACAGTAAATATCCGCATCTTTTAGACATAGTTTTCCCCATAGGCTTCAATTACAATTATGCTTTGTATTATGCTGAAAATCCTGACACAATAGGTTACCTTAAAATACCCGGCACTAATATAGATACTCCTGTTGTTCAGGCAGATAATAACAAGTATTACTTAAACCACGACTTTTACGGTAAATACACAAGCTACGGTGCTATTTACGCTTCATATATTGATAATTTCAACGTTATAGACAGAAACACACTTATTTACGGT
Organism: Clostridia bacterium; assembly: GCA_017501865.1. Taxonomy (GTDB): domain Bacteria; phylum Bacillota; class Clostridia; order Oscillospirales; family Acutalibacteraceae; genus DTU089. The sequence continues at coordinate 298 of JAFVWD010000234.1, forward strand.
CACAATATGAACGACGGTACGCGTTTCGGCTCACTTAAAAGCTACAAATCCATGGACTTTTTCTTAGAGCATCCTATAATTGAATTCAATACCCTCTACGAAAAACACAAATGGAAGGTTTGCGCAGTTATTATTACAAACGGCGATGTTAAAGGAGATAACGGCTACTTCTTTGACTTCACCTTCAACAACTGTTCAGATACTTGCTTTGAAGAGTATATTGTAGAGCTGAACAAGCGTAAGCTTTACGAAACAGGTGTTGATATTTTACCTACTGACAAGCTTGTAACGCTCTGCACCTGTACTTATGAATTTGACAACGCAAGACTCTTAGTCATAGGCAGAATGTTACGCGAGGGCGAAAGCGAAGAAATTGACAAGACTCTTGTAAAGAAAAAGGATACACCTGTTAAGTACCCTTCTTCTTACTATGAAAACAAATCTAAAAATCCATATAAAGATGATGCCAGATGGTATTTATATTAATTGCGAGGTGTAACAAAGTTGAAAATTAAAGCATTTTCATTTGAACGTGACAGTTTCACACTTTCTCATATAAAGGATTCTGTTATTGAAACTCTTGACGGTGCAGGAATTTATTTTGAAAGCTACTCAAATGCGAATACATTTTTTGAAGCAGTTTCTGCCTCTTTAAATGACAACGATGTTGTAATTTTAGGTGTTGAAAGCTCTCTTTACTTAAAATTCAAGCCCATTCTTATAAAAGCTTTCAATTTAACTCCTTCTTACAGCAGTAAAATTTTAGACAGAATCCCTGCAAGCATAACAGATGAACGCACTCAGAAAGCGCATATGCTCGTTCCTGATGAGTCTTATGAGCTTCTTACAGATGACGGTCTCTACAGCGGTTTTTACGTTATTTCCGAAGGCAAGTATATAATTGTGCTTCCTCTCAAAAACGAAACCTCCGTTTCACTTCTTAAAGACTCTGACTTCCCATTTGTAAAAAAGAGCTCTATATCTGTAGTTTCAGTAGATGAGGACCCTGTAGACAACATTCTCGAAAAAGCAAAGACTGTTGTTCAAAAGTTAATAGATAACGACTTACGCATTGCTATTCCTACTACTCCTGCAGCTTTAACTCTTCAGGAAAAATTAAATACCATTGACGGTAGTGAGCGCATCATATTCACACCATTTGTTTCTGACAAAGGCATAACTGAGCCAAAGGAATATTCTGCAGAATTGGCTCGTGGAGCAAAAGAATTAAAATCAGTTGAAATAGGTGCTACAATTTCAACTATATTCAGAGAGAAAAAGGGTGACATAACACTCAGCTACTATGCCTTCATAGGTGTAGCTATAGAGGATAAGGTTATTGTAAGAAAGCTTATTGCAAGTGCAGACGAAAGTGTACCTAACCTTGTAAAAGAAGCTTCTGTAGAGCTTTATAACCTTATAGATAAATATATAGATGAATATGTTTTCAAGCTTAATGCTCCTGAAGATGAGCGTTTAAAGTACGAAACTTCAAAAATAGAATCTGAAGTAGCTCACGAAATGCGTCCTA
>JAFVWD010000235.1 GCA_017501865.1 Clostridia bacterium
GCCCTGACAACAGCTTCCTGCACCGCATCCTCTGCATCTTCTTTAGAATTAAGGCTATAAAGTGCAAATCTGTACAAGTCTTCACTATACATAGCATAAAGCTCTGAAAAAGCAGTTATGTCACGGTCTTTTGCTTTTTTTACGAGAAAGGATATATCCATTTTTTACATTCCCCCTTTTACTCTCTACCTATAAGAGTGTTTAAAATCGAATTTTGTTGCAAAATTTTTTATTTTTTCTGAAAAACTAAATTTATCGTATCAAAAAAAGACTGACTTGTAAACAATTAAATAATTTCCTGACAAAATGCATTAAAACATTTGCAATACATTATATATTGTGATATAATACCGAGTAATTATTTTTAAAAACGAAAGGACAAATGGGAAATGTCTTTATTTAAAAAACTTTTTGGAGATTACTCAACAAAAGAAATTAAAAGAGTTTCAGGTCTTAAAGATAAGGTTCTTGCTTTAGAAGAGGAGTACTCAAAGCTTTCTGACTCTGAGCTCCAGGCTAAAACACCTTTCTTTAAAGAACGTCTTGCAAACGGAGAAACACTCGATGATATTCTCCCCGAAGCATTCGCTGCCTGCAGAGAAGCTGCTTCACGTGTGCTTAATATGAAGCACTACCCTGTTCAGATTCTGGGTGGTATCATACTTCACCAGGGAAGAATTGCAGAAATGAAAACAGGTGAAGGTAAAACTCTTGTTGCTACTTTGCCTGCTTACCTCAATGCTCTTTCAGGCGAAGGTGTTCACATTGTTACAGTTAACGACTACCTCGCTAAACGTGACTCTGAGTGGATGGGTAAAATTTATCGCTTTATGGGTCTCAAGGTAGGACTTATAATCCATGAGAAGGACAACGAAGAAAGAAAAGAAGCTTACGCTGCTGACATCACCTTCGGTACAAATAATGAAATGGGATTTGACTACCTTCGTGACAATATGGTTATGTATGCAGACCAACGCGTACAGCGAGGTCATTCATTTGCTATTGTCGACGAGGTTGACTCAATTCTCATAGATGAGGCAAGAACACCGCTTATTATTTCAGGTGTTGGTGAGGCTTCTACCGACCTTTACAAAATTTCTAATGATTTTGTTAAACGTCTTAAAATGATAAAGGTTAAAGAACTCGACAATAAAACTAATGCTGAAGAATTAACCGAGGACAACGACGGCGATTACCTTGTTGATGAAAAAGCAAAAACCGCTACTCTTACAAAGCAGGGTATTCAAAAAGCAGAAAAGGCCTTTGGTCTTGAAAATCTTATGGATGCTGAAAACCTTACAATTCAGCACCATATTAACCAGGCTCTTAAGGCGCACGGTACAATGCAGAGAGATGTCGACTACGTTGTAAAAGACGGTCAGGTTCTTATTGTTGATGAATTCACAGGAAGAATTATGCTCGGAAGACGTTACAGCGAAGGTCTTCACCAGGCTATTGAAGCAAAGGAAAATGTTAAGGTTGAAAACGAAAGCAAAACTCTTGCTACAATTACATTCCAGAACTACTTCCGCCTTTACAAGAAGCTCTCAGGTATGACAGGTACTGCAATGACAGAAAGTGAAGAATTCAAAGAAATTTATTCTCTCGATGTTGTTGAAATTCCTACTAACAAACCACTTATCCGTCAAGATAATGACGATGTTCTTTACAAAACAGAAGAAGCAAAATTCAATGCTATTATTGATGTAATAGTTTCTTCTCACGAAAAGGGTCAGCCTGTTCTCGTTGGTACAGTAAACATTGAAAAGAGTGAAAAGCTGTCAAGACTTCTCAAAAAACGCGGCATTAAGCACGAGGTTCTCAATGCTAAGTTCCACGAAAAAGAGGCTGAAATAGTTGCTCAGGCAGGTAAATACGGCGCAGTTACAATTGCTACAAATATGGCAGGTCGTGGTACCGATATTATATTGGGCGGTAACCCTGAATTTATGGCAAAGCTTGAAATGCGTAAAAAAGGCTTTACCGATGAGCTTATTGCTGAAGCAACAGGCTTTGCAGAGACAGACGATGAAGAAATTATTTCTGCAAGAGAAACCTTCCGCGAGCTCGAGGCTAAATTTAAAGAAGAAACTAAAGAAGAGGCTGAAAAAGTTCGTGAGGCAGGCGGTCTTTACATTATTGGTACAGAACGTCACGAGTCAAGACGTATTGATAACCAATTAAGAGGACGTTCAGGTCGTCAGGGTGACCCCGGTGAAAGCAGATTTTTCCTTTCTGCTGAAGATGATTTATTAAGACTTTTTGCAGGTGACAGATTCTACAACACTCTTGATGCCTTCAAGAGTATAGGAGATATGCCTGTTGAAGCAAAGATTTTCACAAGCACAATTGAAAACGCGCAGAAGAAGGTAGAAAGCAACAACTTCGCTATTCGTCGTAACGTTCTTAAGTATGACGATGTTATGAATAAGCAGAGAGAAGTTATTTACGGTCAGAGAAACAAGGTTCTTGACGGTGCAGACATAAGTGCTACAATTCAGAAAATGATTGTTGATACAATTTCTGAATCTGCTGACTTCTACTGCCCTGCCTCTAACAATGTTAATGACTGGAACTACAAAGGTCTTGCAACAAAATACTCCTGGCTTATTACTGAGGATGAAATCAAAGACATCACCAAAACAGAAGAGATTGCCGAGCTTCTTCTTGACAAAGCTCAGGAGCTTTATGATTCAAGAAAAGCTGAATTCGGTGAAGATTTAATAAAAGAAATCGAAAGAACTGCTCTTCTCAGAAATGTTGATATGCGTTGGATGGATCACATTGATGCGATGGATCAGTTAAAACGCGGTATTTCTCTTCGTGCATACGCACAAAAGGACCCTGTTATTGCATTCAGAGAAGAAAGCTTCGATATGTTTGATGAAATGACTAACGAAATAAGAGAAGGTACTGTAGATTTCGTTCTTAAAGTCAGAATCAAAAAGGATGAAGCCGTTGAAAGAAAGCAAACAGTAAAAATCACCGCAACTTCAACCTCAGGAGATCAGACAGTTAAAAAGCAACCGGTTAAAAAGGCACAAAAAATAGGAAGAAATGACCCTTGCCCTTGCGGTAGCGGTAAAAAATACAAAAAATGCTGCGGTATGAACGAAAACTGATAAGTTTTCGTTCAATGATAAAAATCCTTTGATTTTTATCATATCGCATACGAGCAAAGCGAGTATATATCGCAAACACATTTATGTGTTTATATCGCGTTTGCGTAACAAAAATTGAATAACACAAAACACGAAACCCTATCATTTTAAACAATATAAAATGATAGGGTTTTGTACTTTTTATTCAATTAAACTTAAAATGCAAAACAAGAAAATTTATCTCTTAACATTTTTACTTGCTGTAAATGCACTTGCAGATTTTCCGTTTACTGCACGAACTGTGTATTTGTAATACACACCCTTCTTTGCAGTCTTATCTACATATGCAAATGTTTTGTTGTTGGTTGTTTTTATTACACTCCAACCGCTCCATTTGCCATTTACATATTGTGCACGGTAGATTTTGTAATTTTTAGTGCCTGCAATTTTGTTCCA
>JAFVWD010000019.1 GCA_017501865.1 Clostridia bacterium
ATTTGCCTGTTCAGTTGCTTCAACTGCATTTTTAGCTGTTGTGTTAATGTGTTCTGAAATTTCAACAATTGTAGCAGAAAGCTCTTCAACACTGCTTGCCTGCTGTGTAGCACCCTGAGAAAGAGCCTGTGCGCCGCTTGCAACCTGATCTGCTCCGTTTGCTACCTGTTCTGAGCCCTGATTAATTTGAGCTAAGGTATCTGACAAATCAACAACAATTTTATTAAGAGAAGCAAGGAGTGGTTCGAAATCACCACCATAAGCTTCAGGATGGTCAGAACCTACGTCTAAATTACCCTGAGCAATTTCGCCTAAAATTGCCCCCTGGTCTTTGACTATATACTCAAGACGCCATTTAATATTACTTGTAGCATCAATCAATTCACCAACCTCATCCTTAAGAGTGGTTGAGGGAACATCTGAGGTTAAATCACCATCTGCCAAAGCTTTAAGACGTTCGGAGCATTCTTTTACAGGCTTTGCTATTTTACCTGAAATTACAGCACCTATAATAATACCCAAAACAGCAATTACGCCAATAATTACTGCAAGTGAAACACCTGTAAGAGTTGCATTAGAAAGCATTGTCGCTGCTTTTGCATCACCTGATGTTTGCTTTAACTCAACAAGTGCTTCAACATCTGAATACAGCTTTTCGTAAACAGGAGCTGCTTCCGTATCAAAACGAGCTGCTGTTGCTGTAGCCTCTTCTAACGAAGTAACCTGTGACATTTTCGTCAAAATATCACTTAATAAATTTCTGTAAGTGTCGTGCCCTGCAACCACAGCATCATACAAAGCTTTTTCTTCCTCAGTAACTATGTATGGTTCAAGTTCTTTCATATGTTCTTTATAGAGATTCATATGAGCCTGCATCTGCTTACCTGCTTCCTGTCCCTTAGCCGGATCAGAAGAAGTAAGAGAAACTCTCGCATATTCCTCAACACGGGAAAGTTCAGAAAGAGCCTGACCTGCATAACCTTGCGCGAAACCATACTCGTGAACAAGGGTATTCCAATTATTGGTAATTGTTGTTATACCAACGGCAGTAAAAGCACTACAAATAAATGTAAGCACCCCAACAATTACAAATACCGTCAGAAGTTTTTTGCGAATACTCATTTTTGCGTAAAATTTTTTCATAAAAGTCGCCTTCTTTAAACTATAGATTCCAATTTTCGGGTTTACGCATACCCAAAAATCAACTATTATGCCGCAACGTGCATTATAGATAATCTAATTATAGCAATCAATGTAAAATTAGTCAACATTTTTAATGAATTTTGTCAAAATTATTTCATTTTTTTATAAAAAATAGCACATTATATCCAAACATATGAATAAAATGTGCCTTTTCTATCTTAATTATAGCTTTCTTCTCCTATTCTTCTTATCACTATATCTATATCTGCATTCAGTTGACTGTTACGAAAATTCTCCTGCCAGTCGTTTTTCAAAAATTTATAGCTTTCTTTTTCACTTTGTAACAATCTTCTGCCAAAACGCAAAATATCATATGAACCATATTGCAGAATTATCCCGTATGTTTCTGAAACACTTCTTTTTACATCGGATTCAATATTCCTTTTAAAAATCTCTACAGTTTCTTTTTCAATCGGTTTAAAGTTATCTCCCTCATACGCATTTAAATCGCAATACAGTTTTATTTTAACATCATAAATCAGTACACCATTTTCTACCCTGACGTTATATTTAGTTTTTCCATCCACAATTATAAATGTTGCCTTATTTCCCTTTTCATCTTCTGTTACTATGGTACCGTTTTCAATTTCACCTGATAATTTAACTACACTTTCTGAGGCTTTCCTTCCGAGAATATAAGAAAAAGTATTGTCATAATTGAAAACGGCAATACTGTCAACAAAAAAACTTTTAATATCACCGTCATTTTTAAGCTTTACTGTGGGTATAGTCACACATGTAGTTTCATCCAGAATTGCATTTATAA
>JAFVWD010000236.1 GCA_017501865.1 Clostridia bacterium
CAACTCAGTATTTTTAAGAACCTTACCCTCTCGCTTGATATATTCTCTCTTGATTACAGTGCTTACAATCGAAGCATAAGTACTTGGTCTGCCGACACCTGTCTCTTCAAGAGTTTTAATTAATGAGGCTTCTGTAAAATGAGCCGGTGGCTGAGTAAAGTGCTGATTACCTTTAAGCTCTTTGAGCTTTGGTTTGTCACCCACCTTAATTTCAGGAAGAATACTTTCCTTTTCATCATCTTCATTATAGCTGTCCTCATACAAAACGGTATAACCGTCAAATTTAACAGAATAACCGCTTGCAGAAAACATACAGAATTCACTGTCATTTTCACTTTTTGAGCCTTTTATTTCAATTTTTACAGTATCCTGTACGCAAGCAGCCATAAGACTTGCGACATATCTGCACCAGATGAGATTATATAACTTGTACTGATCATTTGAAAGACTGCTCTTCACCTTTTCAGGAGTAAGATTGACATTAGCAGGACGAATTGCTTCGTGTCCGTCTTGTGCACCCGCTCTTGTTTTAAAATATCTCGGTTTTTCAGGAAGATATTTTTCGCCGTAAGCATTTTTCACGAACTCATAATGAGCTGCTCTTGCTTCTTCAGAAACACGGAGAGAGTCTGTTCTCATATAAGTAATAAGACCTGTAGTACCTAAGTCCTGAATATCAACACCCTCATAAAGCTCCTGAGCAATCTTCATTGTTTTCTGTGCCTGAAAATTAAGCTTTCTCGATGCTTCCTGTTGCATTGAGGAAGTACTGAATGGCGGAGACGGTTGTTTTTTTCTTGAACCTTTTTTTACAGATTCAGTAACAAACTGAGCACCGTCTAATCTTGCAAGATATTTATCTGCAGATTCTTTATTTTCAATTTTAACCTTACCGTTTTCATCAGCAGTAAGAGATGCTGAGAAAGTTTTTCTTTCTGCAGTAAATTTTGCATCTATAGACCAGTATTCTTCAGGATTGAATTTTGCAATTTCTTCTTCCCTGTCAACAATGAGTCTTACTGCAACACTCTGAACACGGCCTGCAGAAAGACCTCTTCTTATTTTTTGAGAAATAAACGGACTGAGTCTGTAACCTACAAGTCTGTCCAAAATTCTTCTTGCCTGTTGAGCATCAACAAGCCCCATATCTACTGTTTCAGGATTTGAAATACCTCTTTTAACACTTGTTTCATTAATCTCATTAAATTTTACTCTGTTTTTATCATTTAAATCGAGACCGAGAATTGTAGCAAGGTGCCATGAAATAGCTTCTCCTTCACGGTCAGGGTCGGTTGCAAGGTAAACCTTTTCACTTTGCTCAACCTTTTCCTTTAATTCTTTTACAAGCTTCTCTTTATTCTTTATAATTGCATATTTAGGAGCGAAATCATTTTTTACATCTACACTTAATTTTGCTGCAGGTAAATCTCTGATATGCCCCATTGAAGCAGTAACATCAAAATCACTACCTAAATATTTTTTTATTGTTTTCGCCTTTGCAGGAGACTCCACTATAACAAGTTTGGACATTTAATTCTATCCTTTCATATACTGTAATTTTTTCCTTCGGTTTGTTTTATATCGCCCATAAGCTCAAGTTCGGTAATAGCACAAAGCACATCGCTCATTTTTAATGATGTTTTTCTTAAAATATCATCTATATGAGTCGGCTTTTCACTGAGTATACTGTAAACAGCCCTGGCTTCATCTGAATAATCACCGTTAAGTTCTTTTTTTACTACCTTTGTATTTTGTACCTGAACCTTATTTTCTTCAGTTGGTTTTACTGCATTAGTGCTTTTCTTTTTTCTGTATTCTGTATACGGAATATCAGCCAAAGCAATTTCTGCTTTTGAAAAGTCAATCAAATCACCATAAAGATACTCGTACTCTGATAAAATATCCATTGCAGAAAATACAGGTTTTGCACCGTTCTTTATTAAATGATTTGCACCGTCAAACGACGAACGAACAATATCGCCGGGGACAGCGAAAACATCTCTGCCTTGCTCTAATGCACAGTTAGCTGTAATAAGCGAGCCGCTTTTTACTCCTGCTTCAATAACCAATGTACCCAATGTCATACCGGAAATAAGACGATTCCTTATAGGGAAGGTTGTTCGTGATGCAGGTGTAAACGGTGCGTATTCTGATATAACGGCACCATACCTGGTGATTGCTCTTCTTAATGCTGCATTTTCTCTTAAATAATCTACAGATAAACCACAGCCCAGAATTGCAGCCGTTCTGCCCTTGGCAAGCATGGCACCTGCGTGTGCCTCGCTGTCAATTCCGAGCGCACCGCCGCTTACTATTGTTACACCACACGAAGCAAGTGCAAAAGAAAGCTTTTGTGCAGTTTCTATTCCGTAATTACTTGCATTACGTGTACCGACTACACCAATTGAAACGGAATCTTTTAAAACGGAGCTATCGCCCGCAACATATAAAACCAACGGCATATCCTTCATTTGCCTGAATCGTTCAGGGTAATTTACACTATCGGGTGTAATTATTGAATACCCCTTGGCTTTACATTCACGGAAAATACCGCCTGTTTCGCTTGGCGATATACTTTTAAGCGCATTTATGCGTTTTTCCGTCATAAGTCCTGACATACGCCATTCCTTTGAGCCGGCATTATACATTTTTTCAGGGTCTCCGAAATATGCAAGCAGCTCATCGGTTTTCGCTCCTGCTCCCAACGCACACTGAAGCCATATCCAATATTCTACAGGACAAATACTCATCTCATCATTTCCCACATAATAATTGTTGCCGCAGCGGCAGCATTAAGTGACTCAGCATAACCATTCATAGGTATTGTGACAAGTGTGGAAAGCTTTTTTACTTCCTCGCTTATTCCGTTACCCTCATTACCTATTATGCAGACTATACCACAATCTTTACTTATTTCTGTAATTTTCATTGCTGAATTCAAAGGTACCGAACCATAAACCTTCATATTGTTATTTTTTAGCTTGGGTATCAATTCAGCAAGATCATCAACCGCTATAACATTTAATCTGAAAAGCGCACCCATTGCTGCACGTTGTACTTTAGGATTATAAATATCGCAACCGCCTTTTATAATTATTCCGTCAAGTCCAACTGCTTCTGCAGTCCGGCATATAGCACCAAAATTGGAAGGATTCGAAATCTCTTCCAATGCCACATACTTTCCATAGTAATTAATTTTACTTATATTTGCAAATTTGTCAAGCATTCTGCAAACTGCAAAAATGCCCTGTGTAGATTTTGTATCAGATAATTTTTCGGCAACATCATCTGAAATAATAAATGTTTTTTCCGCAACATTTAATATTTCATCGACATAATCCCTGTATTTTTCATTTGCTTCTTCTGTAACAAACAAAAACCGGATTCCGGTGTTGCTGGAAGAAGCATCTCTTACGAGCCTTGCTCCCTCTAAGAAAAACATACCCTCTGCTTTTCTGAATGATGAAGAATCACGCAATTTAACGGCATATTTTATTTTATCATTTGTTTTTGAAGATATAACTTCCATTACATTTACACCCTCTTATTTTGAAAGTGAAATTCATTTCATAAAATTCTGCTAATAAAATATGAAACAAATTTCGCACTCAAAATATTATCAAAAAGACCATAATTCAACTATTTTTTTACTTCCTTAATAATGCCTTACGCTCGGTCAGCAAACTGACCGAGCGTATTTAAATCATTTATTAAAGAGCTGCCTTTGCTTTTTCAACAAGAGCTGCAAAGCCCTGAGGATCTGCAATAGCAATTTCAGAAAGCATTTTTCTGTTAAGGTCAATACCAGCCTTTTTAAGACCGTTAATAAATGTTGAATAGTTAATACCATTCATTTTGCATGCAGCAGAGATTCTTGCAATCCAAAGACGACGGAAATCTCTTTTCTTTTGTTTTCTGCCGATGTAAGCGTAGTTACCGCTTTTCATAACAGCCTGTTTAGCTGTTTTAAATAACTTGCTCTTTGAACCATAGTAACCTTTAGCAAGTTTAAGAACTTTATTTCTTCTTTTGCGAGTCATTGTCGCACCTTTAATACGAGCCATTTAAATTTACCTCCGTTCTAATCTTATTTATAAGGAATAAGACGCTTGATTTGCTTTGTATTTGTAGCGTCTGCAACTGCAGTCTGACGAAGACCTCTTTTACGTTTTGTAGTCTTCTTTGTAAGAATGTGAGACTTATTTGCATGACCACGTACAGGTTTACCGTTTTTTGAAAGTTTGAAACGCTTTTTAGCGCCTGAATGTGTTTTAAGCTTTGGCATAATTTTTCCTCCTTAATATTGCAATCATTTAGTTGTCTTGGGTACAAGGAACATAAGCATTGAACGACCTTCAAGTTTTGCAGGTTTTTCTACAGTGCCATTTTCTGCACAAGCATCTGCAAAGCGCTGCATAATTACAGTACCGTTCTCCGAATGTGCCATTTCTCTACCTCTAAAGCGAATTGATACCTTAACCTTGTTACCGTCACTTAAAAAACGTTTGGCATGGTTAGCTTTTGTGTTAAAATCGCCGACATCAATATTCAAAGATAAACGAATTTCCTTAATATCCATAACCTTCTGGTTTTTTTTCGCTTCTTTTTCGCGCTTTGCTTGTTCAAAGCGATATTTACCATAGTCCATAATTTTACACACCGGAGGATTTGCACCGGGTGCAATCTTTACAAGATCAAGATTTGCCTTTTCCGCTAATTTAAGAGCATCCTTTGATGACATAATGCCAACCTGCTCACCTTCCGCAGAAATGACTCTGACTTCTTTATCTCTGATTTCTTCATTGATTTGGGTTGTTTCCTTGCTAATACCAAAACACCTCCTGAAATAATTAAAGCGTGAACGAAATTTCCGTCCACGCTAAAAGACACAACTTTACAGTTGAAAATCTGAAAGGTATTGTACCAAACAATGCTCTCGTTTGGTGAGAACGGAAATGTTCTGCTTTGTTGCCTCAATATAATATCAGCATATATTGATTTTGTCAATACCTTTTTTAAAATTATTCGATAATAATTCCGTTGTCACCCTCAACAATTGTCGGGTCATAATTATAATTTGGAATATCCTGTTCAGGAGCAGGCTCCTCAACTACAGGCGGCAGAGTCTCCACAGTCTTCTCTGTTGTAGGCTCTGTATATTCACCATAACAATAAATTACCACCTTTTGTTCCGCACTTATTCTCCTGTCGCTCGGAATATCTTCCCAGTTACCGTTAAGCTCAGGGTAATAAACTATACTCGAAACCTTATTGGATTGTTCTTTACTGTTTGCAACATTGCTTATAACAATTTCAACAGATTTAAAGCCCTTGTCAGTAAGAGTTTTCTGAGCTTCGGCAGCATCCTTACCGACAACATCAGGAACCAATAAGCCATCACTTACCCTGAGAGTAATTGAGCGCTTATTTATTGATGAAACAACAGTTCCTTCGGGAAGATCCTGACCTATAACAGTACCCTTTTCCTTGTCGCTGTCTTCATACACAGTATTTATTTTAAGAACATCCTTATAAGTAGAATCAGATTTAATATCCTCGATATTTTTACCTCTGAAATCTATAAGAGTTACACTTAAAACACCCTGATCTTCAGTTTCGGTTTCAATTATTTCATCAAAACCGTCCGAAGTTTCTTCAACAGGTAATGTAGTTGTAGGCTCTTCAGGTTTATTCATATTACCTATGCCGACTATAACAGCAATAAGAATAATAAGACAAACCGAAACACTTACCGCAAAAGTTATAATGGTACTTTTTTTCATACCC
>JAFVWD010000237.1 GCA_017501865.1 Clostridia bacterium
AAATCACAATTTTCAACAACCGACAAAACCTCGAAACCCCTTTGGTATATCCGTTTTTCACAGATTGTAAAAGTTTTCGCAAAAAAATAAAAAAACACTTTATTTTCTGATAACACAATGTTTTTCTATCGGTTTTTTTCATTTTTCACTCTATTCATTTGAAAATACTTTTCTTTTTTTTACTACACATATTTTCGTTACTTTTCTGTTTTTGTCAATGGTTTTTCTGATTTTTATTTTCGTTTTATTTTGAGTTTGTTTTATACAGCTTTTATATTTTTACGCGATTAACTCTTGGAATTTTTTTCGGATTTCAAATATTTAAATTTCGGATATTTAGTATTTATATTTACATTTATTAATATTAAAAATTTAATGTTTAATACCGGCTTTTATTTTCGGCTTTATATTTTATTTTTTAATTGTTCTGTTTTCTATTTAGTTATTTAAATAATATTTTCAATCTTTTTTCAATCTTTGTAATTTAACATGGTACCATCACAAAAAAGCAGGAGTTGAATTCTACTGAGTAACATCTATACATTTAAACGAATTGAAAGCAAGTACATTATTTCTGTTGATACCAAAAAAAATATTCTCAAGCTTGTCGGAGATAACCTTAAACCCGACAAGTTCCCCAAAAGCACCATAAGCAGTCTTTACCTTGATACACCGGATTTTCTTCTGATACGAAACTCAATTGATGCTGTTTCTTATAAAGAAAAGCTTCGCCTGAGGAGTTACAAAACAGCTCCTCTTACCGATGACGAGGTGTTTTTAGAGATTAAGAAAAAATATAAAGGTGTTGTCTACAAAAGACGTGTTTCGCTCCCCTTGTGCGTCGCCTTGAATTATATTTCAAGCGGAAAAGCGCCTATAAACACGCAAATAATGAATGAAATTGATTTTGCTATGCGCTATTACAATTACCCTGAGCCTAAAATGTTGATTTCTTATGACAGAGAATCCTTCTTTTCTCCAATCGAAAATGGTTTCAGAATCACTTTTGATACAAATGTGCGTTACAGAGATTTTTCTCTTGATTTAAGAGAAGGTTCGTACGGAAAAGAAATATTCAACGAAGACACCATTATTATGGAAGTGAAAACAAATGGCGGTATGCCATTGTGGCTTTCCGCAGCGCTTTCGGATTGTAAAGCCTATCCTACTCCATGCTCAAAATATAAAAAATCATATTTAGACAGTCAAAAACTCTTAATTTCACCCTGAATATACAATTTTATTATCGAAAGGATGATTTATATGTCACTAATCTTTGATTCAATTTTTTCAACAGAGGTAACAATTACAACCTTCCTGCTATCTTCTGCATCAGCACTTATATGCGGTTTAATTACCGCCTTTGGTGCAAGCTTTCGTTCTCAGGTTTCTAAAAGCTTCACAATTTCTCTTCTGTTACTACCGCTGATAGTAAATACCGTAATCATAATGGTAAATGGCAATGTAGGAACCGGTGTTGCTGTAATGGGCGCCTTTTCGCTCGTAAGATTCCGTTCAGTCCCCGGCAAAGCAAAGGATATAGTATCTATATTCCTTGCTATGACTGCAGGGCTTTCATGTGCCACAGGCTATGTAAGCATTGCACTTATTTTTACTTTTATAGCGACACTTGTAATGGTTATAGCTGTCAACCTACCTTTTAAAGATGACAGAACTGTTGATTTAAGAATTACGGTTCCCGAATCGCTTTCATTTTCAGAAGCATTAAATGATATTCTTGAAGAGTATACTAAAAATTATAAGCTTATAAAGGTCAAAACCACTAACATGGGTAGCCTTTACAAATTGCTTTACAGAGCAGAGCTCAAAGACAAAGCTAAAACTAAAGATATGATAGACAAGTTACGTTGCAGAAACGGTAATCTTGAAATATCTGTTACAGACAGAATTGAAGGTAGTGAAGAGTTATGATTAAAAAAACTACTATTTTATTATTGATACTAAGTATCCTTTTAACTTTTGCTTCTTGCAAAGACAAAGGAAGCGATTTTTCTGACGAAACGAGTACAACAACTGAAGACAAAATTCCGTCTGTTGATGTTGAAAGCATGAATTTTGAATTCACTGAACGTGATTTAAGCGCATCTTATGATGAAAATAACATTACTAAAATTCTTTTAAAGGACGAAGCAACAACAATAAACGGAAAAGGAATATCAGTCGAAAAAAATCGACTTTCGATTACTGAAGGCGGAACCTATATTTTTTCAGGAAAGCTCTCAAACGGCGATATTACGGTAAATTCCACAGGTGATGACAAGGTTCAGATTGTTCTTAACAATGTTTCTATTGCAAATACTGACGGCCCTGCAATATACATTAAAAATTGTAAAAAAGCATTTATTACAGCACAGGAGAACACAAAAAATACTGTTTCTGACGGCAGTTCTTACACTTTTACTGATGCTGACTCAGATATTGACGGAGCAATTTTTAGTAAATGCGATTTAACATTAAACGGAAAAGGCACTCTTACTGTAAACGGTAATAATAAGCACGGTATTGTTTCAAAAGATGATTTGATACTTAACATAAGCGAGCTTACAGTTTCAGCTAAAAATGTTGCTTTAAATGGTAAGGATTGTGTAAAAATCAATGATGGTAATTACACCTTGTATGCAGGCAGTGATGCTATTCGTTCCGATAATACAGAAGAAGAAAACCGCGGATTTGTGTATATAAATAACGGAAATTTGACATCAGAAACACAAAATGACGCTATCCAAGCAGAAACACTCGTAAAAATTGAAAACTGTAATCTGACTGCTAAAACAGGTGGCGGCAGTGAAAATGCATCTTACAACTCAAACGGTGATTTTAATAGTGAGTGGGGATTCAGCGGACCATATGGTGAAAACAACACACAAAACTCTGAAACTACAGAAGAATCTGCAAAAGGAATTAAATGTACTTCCGATATAATTATAAATAATGGCATATTTTCGATTGATTCTGCAGATGACTCAATTCACTCGAACGCTTCTGTAAATATTGCTTCCGGTGAATTTACACTTTCCTCGGGCGATGATGGTATTCATGCAGACGCTTCTCTTTCAATAAACGGAGGTTCAATAATTATTGAAAAAAGCTACGAAGGTATTGAGGCTACAGATATTATTGTTTCTGACGGTAACCTTAATATAACTGCCTATGATGACGGATTTAATGCTGCAGGTGGTAATGACTCCTCTTCTGTTAACGAACGTCCCGGACAGAATATGTTTGCAGGTACAACAGGTACACTAACCTTTAACGGCGGTTATACGGTTATTGATGCAAGCGGTGACGGTCTTGACTCAAACGGCGAGCTTACACTTAACGGTGGAACTGTTTTAGTAAGCGGTCCTGAAAATGGCGGCAATGGTGCTCTGGACTATGGCAGTACAGCAACTGTCACAGGCGGTACGCTGATTGCCTTGGGCTCAGTAGGTATGGCGGAAAACTTTACTTCCGCTGAAAATCAAGCTGCTTGCCTTGTTACCTTTAACTCTCAACCCGCAAGTTCAATTTTTGCAGTTTGCGATGAAAGCAATAACGTTTTAATATCATTTACACCAAAAAAAGAATACCAATGCGCTGTTATTACCTCTCCTGATATACAGGCTGAAAAAACATATACATTATTCGGTAATGCTGATATCAGTAATGCAAATTCTGATGGCTACACCTGTAACGGTGTACTTAAGAGTGGTGATGCTCTTGTTAGCATCACACCTGACAGTAATGTATACGGTTCAGGAAGCGGAATGGGTATGAATGGTGCTCCCGGCGGTAATATGGGGGGTAGAGGTCCCTCGGGCAAAGATATGCCGCAAGGTGGTTTTAACGGGCAAAAACCCGACAAAAGGTTTTAATTAACAAAGATTTAATACACACATATGGGCTGTAAAAGCATATTTTTACAGCCCATACTTTTATTTATATTACTTTTTAGTTGTAATAAATCCGCTAAAACCGGCTTCCTTAAGCTTTTTCAATTGTTTTTCAGCATTTGATTTATTCTTATAAGCACCAACCTGAACGATATACATTGTTTCATTGACTACGGATTCTATTTTTTCTGAAAATTTCACTCCGTAATAATCACATATACCTTTAGCTATTAATTCACCTATTTCCTTTGTGTTTTTAATAATGAAATCAGAACCGGTTTTTGTATCATGAAATTCACATTCACAATACACAGTAATAGCCGTTGCTGAATTCACTTCATAGAAATCAGATTTTTCAATTAACCTCTCTGCAGATTTACCCGGAGTAAACGGTGCTAATCTGTCAAAAACAGCCTGGCCTGCTTTTTTACGCTCTCCACTCAATGAATACAAAAGTATTTGTGTTCCGCCTGTTACATTATGCTTTGAAGTAGCGTTTGTATGAATCGCAAGATGAATATCTGCATTGAATGCGTTACTCTCTCTTACTCGCTCATACATATCATCATTATAAGTGCACTTCACTTCAAATCCGTTTTTCTTGAGAAAATCGTAACAAGCCTTTGCAATTTTCTTGCACTGTGCTTGCTCATTTGTATTACCCGTTGCATATAAATTTGCCTTCTGGTTACTTGGAGAAATATATATTTTTTTCGCCATCAAAAATCACCACCTTTATTTTTATAATATGTAAGTGCCGTTTTACTGTCCCCTAAACCCTTTGTAGTCGGGTCGACAACTATACCCAGCATTGTAAAAACATTAACCACCACATTAACTAAACTCAGAATTTCGTTTTCACTTATATTGGGCACAAAGTCGATCATAACAAGTATTTCATAAACAAACGAAACAATAATTGTAATAAAGCTCAGCAAAAAAGCTTTATTTTTCAGACGCGCTTTCCAATTTATTTTTATCTCCATTTTTACATCCTCATCTTTTTTCAAGATTATTTATTCTATGATTAATAATTTTCACCTGTTCCTCAACCACAGGCATTCTTTCTGCAAAATTATTATGCTTTCTTACCTCTCTTGTAAGTTCCTCAAGCCTTGTGTCTGTAACCGCTTGTGTTTTTTCAACGTAAGAAATAGCCTTACTGCTACCTATAACACTTGACAGAAGCCCGCAAATCAATGCTACAGCTCCACTGATTAATGCAACAATAATTTCTACACTCATAGCTTTCCTTTCTTTACACATATTCGTTATAGTTGAATATTACTTTTTTCACTTATTTCTTCATTAAACGAACCACTGTTTACATAAAATGCAACCGGCTTTGGTGAATAAATAAGTGATGCTTTTTCTTCGCCTTCTTTATATGCAAAAACACCAAAAAATACATTACCGCTTTTCAAAGGAGGAATAGTGCAGCTGTTATTAACAACGGGGACTGTAATATTGTTAAATACTGCATTCACCTTTAATCCTTTAAACTCATCCGGAAGAATGAAAGTACAGAAATTAACATTGTACTCACCCTCATTTATAAAAGAGTGCTCAGCTATTGAAACCTTTTCCTTCGTAACCTTTACCTTCATTGTTTACCTCCGTATTTTGCAAACATTTCCACAAGATAATTCTCATAATTACCATATTTTTCTTTAGATGCTTTTCTTGAATTAAATTCACTCTCAGTCAAAATTCCGGCATAACCTGTGTAATAGACAAATTGGCTGTAGCTTTTTGGTACAACGGTTGTTTTTGTTGAATTATTATCTGACTTGCTTCCTGAGCTGCCCGAACGACCGGATGATGAAGAGCTCCTCGAAGAAGCAGATGAGCCTGAAGATTTTGAAAGAGAAAGAGAGTATTCTCTGTCTTTATTTCTCTGATCCCTCTCTGCTTCGGACTCTTTGAAATCCATTTCATCATTAAACTGATTATTTTCCATTTGAAGTCTGTCATAAAAATTCCGTTGTTCTACAGAATCAAGATACTTGTTATATTCGTATTCACGGTCACTCTCATAGGCATCTACCTCTGCCAAAAAGGCATTAAATTCTGCATCAGACATTGAGGTAAGCTTATTAAGCAGATAATCGCCATCCTTATAATAATCACTTAACTCATCCCGGTACTTTTTATAGTCGTCACCGTCTAATCCGCGAAGAATTGTTATCCTGTCAATTAATGTATCGCCTTCATCTCTGTACTTTTCGTAGGCTCTGTCATACAAAGCCAGGGCGACATCATTCATTTTTTCAAAATGAAGAGCTTTCTGAAGATGCAAAAAAGAAATCTTTTGAACACGAAAGAACTCATATATTAAATAACGATTTTTCTTCAAGTAAATTATCACGTTTTATTGAAGCTGAATTAAAAAAATGAATGACTCCGTAACAATTACGGAGTCATTCATTTTTTTATATCAAATTTTATCAGCCTTTAATTCTTGCTAAATCACGGTAACTGATAAGCTCAATACCGAGAGCCTTAATATGCTGAAGTGTTTTAGGATCTGAGAAGAGCTTGTGCTCCCAAACACGTCTTTGCCATGAACCTGTAATAGCCTTAAGCTCATCGCACTCAAATGACGGGTGAATATATGTTTCAGTAACACCATTAGGGAATGATCTGTAGAGCTCGTAAATATACTCTCTATACTGCTCATAGTCATCCTTCCACGGACCGCTCCAGTCACCCGGAATAAGGTAATCAGGCATTAAAACACCGTGATCTTTAGCATAAGCAGTAAATTTCTGGAATGCCATTTCAATAATCTCTTTCGGAATCTGAATATCAAGCATCTCATTACCCATCATTTCAGGAATAAATGTAGCCGGGAAACGGAATGGTAATTTATATTCTGCAGCAATATCAAATATAAGCTGAAGGAGTTCAAGTCTGCCTGTTGCAATACCGTAAAGTGAACCCATATGGTTATCAAGGTGAGATGGCTCAACACCGAAAGATTTAAATCTTTCAATCTGTGCGCGGATTTCTGCCTCTACTTCATCAAGATCTGCTTCCTCTTCAAATTGATCTGACTCGTGGTGCATAAATCCTTCTTCATCACGAAGAGAGTCTGTATTTGATGTATTAACAGGACCCCATCTGTATTCGCCCCACTCACTTGTAAAGGTAAGGTGAACACCAACCGCGTGCTGAGGATTATTTTTTGCCCATACCCCGGCATTTTTAGCCCATCCGCATGTTGTCATAATTGTAGAAGAAGTAATTCCGCCTTTTTCAAATAAATCTGCAACCGCCATATTTGCTGCTCTGCACATACCAAAATCGTCTGCATTAATTATAAGATACTTGTCCATTTTATATACTCCTTAATGGTATTTAACCAAAATTATTTTAATAAACTGCAAATGAAATTTCATTTTTTTCTTAACTACTCTTCAGCAGTTATATCATCATCTTCAGAATCATTATGAGTCTCATCGGGAATCATATTTTCATCAGATTCATCATCAATATTTGTAGCTGTTTCGTCACCGGGCTCGTTAACAACCTCATCAACAGGCTGCTCATCAATATGCTCATCAGCAAATTCCTCGCGATTATCATCCTCTGTAGCTATAGCTTCCGAGGCCTTTTGTTTACTTTTCCTTTGCTTCATTTCATAAAGCGAAGAAAGTGTGATTTCAGTATCATCGTCATCCATTGCATCGGTAAAGCCAAACTTGCTTATTTCAGAAATAACCTCAAACTCGTTTTCTTCAAATTCAGTATTTTCAAAATCGTCTTCTTCAGGCTCTTCATCAGACAACGACTGTAATGTCTCTGATTCGCGCAATTCTTCAGATTTTTTGAAGGACTGACGAACAGGTCTCAAATCATCTGCCCTGTTCTTAGAAAGAGCTCCTTTTTTCAACCTGCCGTTTGAATCAACATCGTCAGGTGTAAGCTTCTTTCGCTTAATATGTATTATTATGAAAATTGCAGCAAGTGCAAAAATCCATACAATAATAAGAATAACAATAATTATTGTAACCTTAATATCGGGTGTTGTACCCTTCTTCTCGGCATCAGCCGCAACAGTAGTACCCGGAACATACGGTGCAGGAACTGTAGTATTTAACGCAGCCCCTCCGCCTGAAAGCTCGTTATACATCTGCTCAGCTTTTTCTATTGTTTCCAAAGAAGCATTGCCGTCAACATTAAGATTATACTTGAGCTGCAAATTCTTTACTGCGGCTGCTGTTGCATCATCATACTCACCGCTTACTGTTCCCTGGAAGCCTGAATCAGTATTGCTGAGAATCCATTGTAACCATTTAACACCGTCACCCTCGTCACCCTGTTTTAATTCCGTTGTAGGTTTAGTGTAAGGATTAACCGAAAGAACTGCGTTAACCACAGTGTCTGTAACAGGTGTGGTTGCATATGAACTACCATAATTCCCCTGTGGTGTGTAGTCCGGTGTATAGCTTCCGTAGCTACCGTAACTACTGCTACCTGTATTAACATCAGCAGAAGTTGAAACTACAGGGTCAATTGTATCAAAAAAGTTCGAACCGGTTGTCTGGGCTGTGTTTCCTGTTGTCGGAACAAAGTCTCCAAACTCAAAATCGAAGCCGTCCAGAACACCCATGACACCTTCAAATCTGCTTCCGACGCCTTCTGAAACATCTTCATCATCAAAAACCTTTGAAACAACCTCGCCTACGAAACCACCAACCTCACTGTTGCCACCAAGAATGCCTGAGGAAGATGAGCCGCCGCCTGAACTACCTCCGAGAGAGCCGGAATTTGTTGCAGGAGCCTCTGTTGTATGGTAGTTTGAATCATCATCAAACATATCATCTTCAAAGGTATAAGTTTCTGCAGAAGCTGTCACCGTTAACACGGAGGCAATTAACATAACAAAAGATAAAACTAATAAACAAGCCTTTTTCATAACACACTCACTTAAAATAATAATCTCAAACTTTTTGTATTGTACATTATAGCACATCAAAATTCAAAAAACAACCTCTAACTCCAATAAAACACGCATTTTGTTTACAATTCCCTATTTTCCTATAGGAAATCTGTTGAAAATGATGATAAAATAAGAGACAGTACCCAAAAATGGTACTGTCTCTGAACAGTAAAATCAGTCACCTAAAATAATTTCAGGGTTATTAAAAATCTCATCGAGCTTTCTTATGAACGGAGAAACCTCGGCAAAATCAAGTGCTCTGTGGTCAAAACAAATAGCCATAGGCAAAATATTTGCAATACCTATTTCTTCCTCACCGTTTTCGTTTGTAACAACAACAGGCTTTTTTTGAATTGAACCTATGCCTACTGCACAAACCATAGGAGGAATAATCATAAGAACCTCAACACTACCGGGAAGCCCTCTTACAAGGTTACCTACATTTGAAACAAGGAATGTACCCTGTGCTAAATCCTCACGTGTGATTTTTTCACTTGCCGGAATGCTGTCATAAGCCTTTTTCTCTTTACCTGTTAATGTAACCACCTTATGCTTTTTCTGAGTTTTTGCGCCTATAATTCTTAAGGCTGCCTTAATTAAATGACCTCTCTTCAAAGCATCAATTGTGTTGTGAATTGAAACAGAGTAAAGAGCCTCTGTAAGATTTGTATTTGCAAGCTTTCTGTTAATTTCAGCAGAGTACTTAGCTATATCCTGAAGATCACGATTACCCATATCCTTCATATTGATAGTCATCATTGTACCATCAGGAAGAGGCCACGGTACAGAAATATCAA
>JAFVWD010000238.1 GCA_017501865.1 Clostridia bacterium
TTTACAGAACGGTGGGTAAGAAAAATTTTATCGGGAAATATAAGTTGATATATCTATTACAATATGCTAAAATTGATGTGGTGGTCTGTAATTGTCCATCACATCTTTTTGCGTGGTGATAAAATGAACGTGAATTACAAAACAAATAAAGGTTACAGACTTTTAAATATTTATAAAAGACTCAATAAAGGTGAGTTAATAAAAAAAGAAGAATTGGCAAATGACTTTAATGTGTCATTAAAAACAATTCAGCGCGATATTGAAGAATTAAGAAGTTTTATCGGGGAAAATGAATTTTCAGAAAGTGAAGATATCATTAAATATGATAAAGCAAGAAACGGGTATTATCTGGTAGAGCTTCAGCGTGAATGGCTCACAAATGAAGAAGCACTTGCTATGTGTAAAATTTTACTGGAAAGCAGAGCATTCAACAAAAAAGAAATTTCTTCACTCATAGAAAAACTTATAGCACAGATTTCTCCGGGTGACAGAGAGGTTGCAAAAAATATAATTAATAATGAGTACAGAAATTATGTACCGTTAAAACACGAAAAAGAGTTGTTTTCTGCCATATGGACTCTTTCAGAGTGCATAACAAATCAAAATTTAATTACATTCTTATATACAAGGCAAGATAAAAAGAAAAAAGAAAAAACCGTGAAACCCGTTGCAATAATGTTCTCGGAATTTTACTTTTATTTAATCGCGTTTTCAACAGAACCTGAAACTAATGTACCTGTTGTTTTCAGAATAGACAGAATTGAAAATCTTAAAATCAGCAAAGAAAAATTCACTGTGCCATATAAAGATAAATTCAAAGACGGTGAATTCAGTAAAAGAATTCAGTTTATGTATATGGGAGAACTGAAAAGAGTTAAGTTTGAGTATTCAGGCATACTCGAAGCCATTCAGGATAAACTGCCGACATTAACAATTTTAGATGATTATAAAAACGGAGTTTACTTGATGAGTGCTGAATGCTACGGCGACGGAATAAATATGTGGCTTGGCGCTCAAGGTGATAAGGTTAAGATTATAGAAGAGGTAAAAATATGAAAATAATTGCAAGTGATTACGACGGCACGTTAAACCACGGCGGAATTGATGACAAAAAAAGAATCGCCATAAATAAATGGCGTGAAAGGGGAAACAAATTCGGCATTGTAAGTGGCAGAATGCCGGATGACCTTTTAAAAATTTATAAAGAAACAGAGTTGGAGTTAGACTTTTTACTTGCGTGTAATGGTGCAGTAATATTAACAACTGACGGAAAAATCCTGAAAGATGACCGCATTGACGGAGCACTTTTAAGACCGTTTTTAGATTTTCTTTTTTCTCTTGGTACAGACTGGGCGGCAATTCATTGTGAAAAGACATACATAATTGATGAAAATGATGACGACAGACTGCCGGATGAATTTACACGAAAGACCTTGCCGGAAATGAAATATTTCAACCAGGTAAGTACTATTTTGGAGGACGAGGAAGAAGCCCTGACGGTGACAAGTGCTATAAAGGAAAAATTTGGCGATATATTAAATCCGTTACAGAATGGCAGATGTATTGACATTGTTTCTTCCAGAATTAACAAAGCAAAAGGTCTTTATGATTATTTAGAACTTGTCGGCGGTAAATATGAGGATATGATAGCTGTCGGCGATAATATAAATGATACCCATATGATAAAAGAATTCCGCTCCTACGCAATGGCGAACGGTGTGCAGTCCATAAAAGACATTGCAGATTATGTGACAGATGGTATAACGGAGTTAATTGAAAAAGAAATAAACTAAAAAACACTCGTCAAGTAAATTTTTACTTGACGAGTTTAAATTTATCTTCCTCTTTTAAATCCAATAAATCAACAATATTAAGAAAATTTTCTTTTGCATTTTTAAGTGATTCTGTTTTATGTGCATCACTACCCATATAAAATTTGCAGCCACATTCTTTTGCAATGAAAAAAGGTCTTAAAAGAATTTCTTTTTCTTCCTCTGAATTAAAAATACTTTTCATATTAAGCTCTATTCCGACTTTCTTTCCGGCACATTCAGAAAAAATATCGTATAAATCATTGTTCTTTAAAAGAGAAACTGCTTTTGCGTGGTCAGCTTTAAAAACGTGGGTTCCGGTCAGGTGTGAAACACCGATTTTGTGCCAGGGCAAA
>JAFVWD010000239.1 GCA_017501865.1 Clostridia bacterium
CCCTCATCCAATAAAGAAAAAGAGTTTTCTGTTTCTTTAACTGATGACACAATTTCACTTGTTACTATGAAAAAGGCTGACAGCAAAAATGCAACAATCTTCCGCCTTCTTAATAATAGTGGTGAGTGGATTAAAACTTCAATCTCAGTTAATTCAACCACACTCCCATTACAATTTACTAAATATGAAGTTAAAACTGTTGTGTATGAGAATGGTGAATTGAGGGAAGAAAAAATGTTGATTATATAAGTTACTAATAAAAAAGTCCTTTTAGTTTTCAAACTAAAAGGACTTTTTTGTCTTTTTTATTTTACAAATACTTTTTACCAAGTACTTTTATTTCATCTTTCATACACAAAGCACATAATGTTACACGAACATCACAACCATTTTTTACAGACTCAAGAGTTTCAAAGTATTTGATATTTTCTCTATGAGTTTGTTTTTTGCATCTTTTATCCGTTGTGCCACTATTATGTAATTTATTTGTTCCCGAATTCAAATAATATTTCATTATATAACACCTTTATTACGCTTTAAATTGCGCCCCATCTATATAAATCTCAAAGACAGCTCGTATTCCAAAAACAGCATTACACTTATCTTGTTCTACAAACATTTTATCCTTAATGGAATATATCATATATTTATTAGCTTCCTTCGATCTTACCCAAAAAGCATTACAACAATTATCTACAGACTCATTCATACAACTATCTTTAAATGCTGGTATTTCCATATATTTTTCTATTTCATCTCTACTTAAAATATAAAATGCATCTTCAGTACTCGGGCATAATATTGTATCGCTGCTTCCCTTAACACAACTATCCTTTGAAGGAAGAAATCGTTCTTCAGGCGAAAAGAAATCTAATACAAATCCTTTATTGGCTACTTCTTCTGTTTCTAAAAAAGAAAAGAAATCATCCGAAGTATTAATCTTATTGTTCATATATTGCCTTAAATCACAACTCATCCAATCGACATGATAATCACCTCTATCATACAAGTGCTCTGTCAAAACATTTTTACTTATTAAAGTAATTCTGCCATTAATTTTCTTTAAAACTATCCATTCTATTGGTTGAATTTCATTTTGAGGCTTATATTCACCTATTTTAACAATATCTCCTACAATTGCATTTTTTATACCATCATATTTACCACTTTCAAAAAAATCTTTGTTTAGTTTTCGAGCAGATATACGTCTTTTAATATACTTATAAAATAAATGTATTGCTGCTATAATAAAAATAATTACAGCTAATATCGTAATAATCATAAAAACCTCCACACAAACAATTTATTCTTCAAAATATTTTTTTAGCGTTTCAAAACAAGTTTTTGCATAATCCTTATCTAACACCAACCTACTTGTCTGACCATTTAAATATGTAATTACTATATTATAATTGTATTCCCATTCACCTGAAGATGCCATTTGCAAAGCCGCACCTAAAAAAGCGCCTGTAGCACCACCAATAGCACCACCAACCAAAGCACCAGTTCCTTTTTTTGACCCAGGTATAAACTCACCTTTAGTTTGCCCTATATAAACAGCATTTTTTATAACGTCTGGTGTTAGCGGTCCACGTTCTCCACCTCTACCACGATAATCGCTAATATAAAGATATCCACATTTTCGAAAAACACTACATCCTTCAAACAATCCTGACACAATATAATTTTTCTTTTCTTCACTCATACTAAACACCTCTTTTTTGTATACTACCACAATTTTAAGTTGTTGTCAATAACTAATTATGGGTGTTATGCATATATATTTATATTTGTTAAAATGTATTAGGTGGTGATACTATGTTAAAAAGAATTAAGCAACTTAGAGCACAAAAGGGCATATCCCAACAACAACTTGCAGATGTACTTGGAACAAGCCAACAATCTATAAACAAATATGAAAACCATGATATCCAGCCAGATATTTCAACACTTATAAGAATTGCAAATTATTTTAACACGTCTGTTGATTACATCATTGAAAACACCGACATCGAACGACTTATAGAACCAATCGAAAAATACGACTTAAATAAAGGTGAATGTAAACTTATCGATGATTTTCGTCAATTAAACTCTTCTGAAAAAGAAAGTATTGAATATATAATCAAAAACTATATTAACAACAAAAAATAACTCGACAGAAAGATTTTATCTGTCGAGTTATTTTTTATAATTGCACTTGTTATCAATATAACAAAAAAGAAACAATCGCACAAATCTCGTAAACTATGCGGTTAAATCTTTTGGGTTACTTGATCAATTCTATTATAACCTATCATGAAAAAATGTCAATCTTTTAGTAAAATTTTTCATTTCAAAAACTTCTTATTTTCAACCTCGTTTAAAACCTTGATTTGAGAAATTGCTATTTGATTTAATTTTTCAAGTCGTTCGGATTGTGAAACACCATCTGAAATAAGAACTGCATTTATATTTTCCATATTAGAAAGACAAATCAATTCATTAATACTCGCATAATCACGAATATTCCCCTTTTTATCTGGGTTTCGCTCCTTCCATTGTTTTGCTGTCATACCAAATAACGCTACATTTAAAACGTCTGCTTCTGAAGCATAAACAAAATTCTTTTGTGTAAAAGTCAATTCTTGTGGAATCAAATTTTCTTTTATAGCATCTGTATGTATATGATAATTTATTTTTGCCAATTCTCGCTTAGCAGACCACCCTATTTGTCTTTGTTCTTCATCCTTTAACCTTTGAAACTCTTTAATAAAATATAATTTGAACTCGACAGAAATCCAACTTGCAAACTCAAAGGCAATGTCTTTATGTGCGTATGTACCACCATATCGTCCAGATTTTGAAAAAACCCCTATAGCATTGGTTGCATCTGTCCATTTTTTAGGCGAAAGAGTAAATGCATTCAAGCCAGCTTCCTTTTTAAACCCCTCGAATTCGCTGGGTTTAAAATCTGGATTATTCAAAATTTCCCATACACCTAAAAATTCTATCGTATTTCTATTACGCATCCAACTACTTATTACAACATCTGGTTCATTAGTTTTATATTTTGCAATATCAGTTATACATATATAATCAGCTTCATTAATATTTTGATACTTAACATTAATACCTTTTACTACTAAATCGCTCATATTTCTCTCCATAAAAATTATATTATTGATGATATTAGGGTGAGTATATTCGAACCTAATTTCTCACCATCTATGCACCTTCAAGAACTTATGTTCTATTTGAATTGTAACACACTCAAATAAGAAAATCAATATTAATTCAATTTAAAATATAAAACTAAAACACTTATCCCCTATGTAAAATCTAATTTTACATAGGGGATAAAAAATTATTTTATACTTTTTGCTGGAATAATTTTACCTTCTGCAACCTTATAGGTGATACTTACTTCATCACCCTCATTAAGAATAACAACATTGTTGTCATCTGCAGCAGACATTGAGTAATAAACCGGCTTTCCGTCAAGCGCAATATAGTAAACACTGTTACCGTTTTCTACTGCTGTGCGTATATCTGTAATAACACCTTTTACGTTAGCAACAGCTACATTTGAATCGCCTTCATCAGAAGAGCTGCTACTGTTGCTTGTGCCTTCACCTCCACTTATTGAGTCAGGAAGAACGGCATCGTAATCTATATTAAGCACAAGACCGGCACTTGCTTTAACCTTACTTACATATGCCTTAAGGCAAGCTTCTATATCAGGATTAGCATCATCTTCACTTCTTACGGCATCCTGAACTCGTTCAACACTAACCATAGCAAAGCTCTTTACAACACTATTGTCCTTAAGTGCCATAAAATATGTTGCTTCACCGTCAATATTGAGAAGAATCGGGATGTTGCCTCCCAACCCTTATCTGAAACAATACTTTCAGCAGATTTTCTTGCACCGTTTTCAGTTGTACCTGCAATTTTCTGGAAAACTGCTTCTTTAGTACGTTGATTAATAATCGCAAAACCTACTATTGAGTCGTCACTTGTAACAGAAGTAACACCTGTGTAAAGCCAAACGTCGTCACCACTTGCAATATAGCTTGAGCCGTCAGTTGTCGAAACAACGCCCTTCTGACCTATATATGCATTAATAAAGCCACCGTTATATTTACCATAGTAGTTATATTGTTTAATAAGCAAATCATCAGAATAAATCTGGTCAATCCATTGAATATCAGGATTTGTTCTCACTTCTTCAATGTCGTAGTAAATAACATTATTTTTGTCAGCTGCATCAACTAAAACAACACCAATAACATCTGTACCGCCTATAAGACCAACAGTCTTATCGACTCTTTCGCACACCCACCACGGTTTGCCGTTTTCGTCAATTTCAAGAGAAGGTGTTCCGAACATAAATGTCGGATATTTAAAACGAAGAACACGAGAAAGCTTCTCATTTAAATACTCGCCAGTTGAAACCTGAATATTTTCCAGACCCTCTTCTTCAAGTATAACCGTATTTGCTTCCTGAGTGTACATATTTACTGCAATATATGCAGGAATACCGTCACGGGTATTATTGAACCACTTGAAAACATCACCGTATTTAAGAGGGAAAATTCTGTAAGGATTTCCCTGGTAGTTGATTTGTGTAGAATAAAGACTGTCAATAACAAACTGTGAAACGTTTTCTGAAAGCTCTCCCAATTTTTTATTAGCAAGGTTTTCGGCAACCTCTTTGTCAATCATAGGAACAGCGGAAAAATCTTCAAGACTTGTTATTGTTGTAATGCTCTTATCATTTTCGCCGAAATTTTCTGTTGTTACAGAAATAATTTCACTATAAGCCTTGGCTCTGAAAAGTTCACATGAGGTAAGGTAGCCTACAAGAAGCACCGCACCGAAAACAAGACCTATAATAACAGGTATGGTTGCTCTCTTTTTAACGTAGGGGAAGTATTCAGGTCTAATAAATGCCTTACTCAAAATAAATGTTGAACCTACATAAAGTGCAACAAGAACAGCTATAAAATAATACAAATCAAGAGATTTAAAATTCATTGCAGGTAACATAAAGTAGTAAGCAACTGCACCGCCTACTATTGTTATGAGTATTGCAATAATAATTTTAAGAATCTTTTTCTCCGGCGGAATAACTACTTCAGTAGGTTTCCCTTTTCCGGAAAAGTCAACTTTTATTGGATCCATAAAAAATCCTCCTTTAAAACAGTGCATTAATTATATATTATTACTCGATTAAATACAAGTGTTTTTTAATCAATTTCCGAATCGTCTGTAACAGGCTTTGCTACATGCCATTCATTTACCGACGCATAAGCATCTGACTCGGTAGAATCAATACCTGAAATCTCAGGGTTTACTGACAAAACATTTTTCCTGTAAAACAACGGAACAAACGGAACACTTGTGTAAAAATTTTCTATAAACTCTGTCATATTAAGCTTCCCGTCTTTAAAATTCTCATAAGGAATAAATGACTTTGTGCTTATTCCGTAATTAACAGAGCCCGACTCACTGAAAAACTCTGTCAAATCCCCGTCTGCAGGAAGCTCTATTTCGCCTATATAGATTTCATAATGCTCAGATTTTAATGCTTTAAGATAATCTGCGCGTTTCTTAGCATTAACACTCGCCTTAATTCCCAGAGTCTGCAAGGATTTTTTCAAAGCCTCTGCAACCCCTACCTTGTAAGGATTATCGTTACAAACCAAAATAGAAAGCTTTAACGTGTTCACACCATCTGTTCTGTAACCGTCACTCGTGAAGCTGTCGTATCCGTTTTCCTCCAAAAGATTTATAGCTCTGTTGAGGTCACCTGCTGATTCAATAAGCTCCTGCCCCGAGAGCCTGTAAAAGCTCGGTTTGAACGGAGTCGTTGTTGGTTCTGTCTGCCCTAAGAAGGACGAAGCACCAATATCAACTCTGTTTATACCAATATTAATTACCCTGCGCACCCAGGCAACCGAGGTAATAGAACCTGCCCATTTCATATTCAAGCCGGCATAAACCAGATTGTTTGTCGGGAGAGAGACAGTTTTTGATGACAGATTTTCATATGCTCCGTCAGTCAAATCATCATTATAAACACTGATTTTTTTTGCTTTGAATGTGTAAATCTCATTTGAAATACCAGCCATATCATAAAGTGCAATCTGAGCATTCCATTCATTGCTGAAATCCTCATGTCGTTTATTCACCTCGAAATACGGCATAGCTTCAAGATATTTTAGAACATACTTACCTGTTCCTATATAATTATTTCCGCTTTTAAGTACAATCGGGAAAGAAAGCACATTAAGCGGCATAAGCATCGCACCCGAATAAGTTACCTTCAAAGTAAAATTATCGACAACATCAAAACTTTCTATATATTTAAGATTATTTTTATAATAAGAGTTATTCTTTGCCAGATCGTAAGAATATTTAACATTTTCCGCATTAAACGGTGTTCCGTCAGAAAAGACAATCCCCTGCTTCAGCTTTACTGTTACAACATTTCCGTTTTCGGTAGCACTGAGTGCTAATTGAGGATAACCGTAACCATCCTCAGTTCTGCTGTAGAGAGCTTCGTAAACGATTGAAATCAAATCTCTGTTAAGCTTACTCTTTGCTTTATACGGATTAAATGTATCGGCAGAAGTAAACGGTAAAGATATTTCCGCATTAACAACAGGTGTCGGCAAAACATACTGCCATTCATCTGAGGATGTATCTTCAGAATTTTCTTTTGTATTTGAATCGCAGGCAAAAAGTGTAATGCAAAATGACAAAACAAGAAGTAAAGAAATTATTTTTTTCATTTAAGCACCACCCTTTTTATATTTGTCGGTTTACCTGTTTTTTCATTGATGTCAATCATACAGGCATTCATAAAACAGTCACCGGATGCATTGCTGAAGCGTACAGGTAAATGTAACTTCAGTTTTTTTATGGCAAGCTCAGGTTCTATACCGAGAACAGACTGAACAGGACCTGTCATTCCGACATCTGTTATATATGCAGTCCCGTTGGGTAAAATCTGAGCATCAGCAGTCTGAATATGTGTGTGCGTTCCTAAAACAGCAGTAACCTTACCATCAAGATAAAATCCCAAAGAACGTTTTTCTGCAGTTGCTTCCGCGTGAAAATCCACTATAATTGTTTTACAGCCGTCAACCTCTTTTAATGCTTTGTCAGCTTCATAAAACGGATTGTTAAGAGCCTCCATATAAACTGTACCCATAAGAGAAATAACAGCAACTCTGAAACGCCCTTTATCTATAACCGCAACACCCTTTCCCGGTGCGCTCGACGGGAAATTATACGGTCTTATTATTGCACTTTCACTATCTAAATAATCCATTATTTCAGGTCTTTTGAAAGAATGGTTCCCCAGTGTAATAAAATCCACACCGCTGTCATAAAGCATTTTACAGGAATGAGGTGTTACTCCGTTTCCTTGTGCTGAATTTTCACCGTTCGCTATGCAAACATCTATTTCATTTTCTTTTTTGTAATCGGGAAGCTTTTTCATTAAAAACTCACAGCCGCTAATCCCTACTACATCACCAATAAATAATAAACGCATTTTCTGACTCGATTCTATGGCATAAAGCCTAAAATAAAAGAAAAAATTTTCTTCAAATATAAAAACGGAACAACTTTTTAAGGAGTTCCGTTTTTTATATTCAGTTTAATTATTTCGCGTAATCAACCGCGCGACTCTCTCTGATGATATTAACCTTAATCTGACCCGGATACTCGAGCTCGTTTTCAATTTTATTAACAATATCTCTTGCAACAATTGTCATCTGATCATCAGAAATAACATCAGGCTTAACAATAATTCTTACTTCTCTACCTGCCTGAATTGCAAATGACTTTTCAACACCGTCGAAAGAAGTTGCAATTTCTTCAAGCTTCTGAAGTCTTTTAATATAAGTTTCAACATTTTCACGTCTTGCACCCGGTCTTGCTGCAGAAATAGCATCTGCTGCCTGAACTATGCTTGCAATAAGTGTCTTTGCTTCAACATCACCATGGTGAGCATGAATTGCATGAATAACCTGCTCATTTTCTTTGTTCTTTCTTGCTGCTTCAACACCTAATTCTACGTGAGAGCCTTCGAACTCATGGTCGAGAGCCTTACCGATATCGTGAAGAAGACCTGCGCGTTTTGCGAGCTTCACATCGGCACCGACTTCAGCTGCCATAAGACCTGAAAGATAAGAAACCTCAAGTGAGTGATTAAGTACATTCTGACCGTAACTTGTACGATACTTAAGTTTACCAAGAAGCTTAACAAGCTCGCCGTTTACACCGTTCACACCGGCATCTATAACAGCCTTTTCACCTGTTTGCTTTATTGTGAGTTCAACCTCTCTCTTGGACTTTTCATACATTTCTTCAACTCTTGTAGGGTGAATTCTTCCATCCTGAATAAGTCTTTCAAGAGTCTGA
>JAFVWD010000020.1 GCA_017501865.1 Clostridia bacterium
AACCTTTGAGACGGAAAAACTTTCCGCGGTACCACTCAAATTGCAATAATAAATACTGCCACCTTTAAGGTCAAACAACCCCTCTGCACTAACGCTGCAGTTTTCGGAAGAAGCTTACTCAAAACTTTTCAGCCCTTCGGCTCGGAAGTGATAGGTTTTAAGAAAATTATGTTATCGGCTCACAGCAACCGCCGACTCTCTGTAAACAGTCATTTTCAACCGTCTTCGTCATAGCTTTTATTTGTGATATTCATTTAATGTAGTTACAATATCACTTTTCATTCCTGTTGTCAACACTTTTTTTAAAATTTTATCATCCTTTTCAATAAATTTTATGTTCGTTATTTATTAATTGTTACAAAATAATTTGTTTAAGCTTAACTTTTATTGACACTCTTTTTATATTATGGTAAAATTTAAAGGCTAATTAAAATTTTTAAAAAGGCGGTAAAAAGTTATGGCTAAAAATTTAAAAGACATCGACAAGGCTGCTGAAAGCAAAGGTTCACTCCTTGTTACAGTTTGGCAGTTTGTTAAATTCATCGTTGTAAGTCTTCTTGCAATGGTAGTGCAAATAGCATTAACAAACCTCATTCCTCTCATCCCTGCAATTCAGGAAATGTATGCAACACCGATAAATATACTCGGTATATTGGATTACCCTGTAAACACAGATGCTGCAGGCGTTATTATTTCTGGTGGTCTTGGTTATTGCATCGCATTCAATGTTGGTAACATTGTTGCTCAGATTGTTGCTTTCTTCGTAAACAAAGAAAAGACATTCAATTCAGGTGCAAATGTAGCAGTTACTCTTCCGATTTACATAGTATTCACAATTGCACTTATTTTCTTCTCAGCTTGGCTTTCACCAACACTCAACACTCTTTTCTTAGGTTTTGGTTGGGCAGAAGCTCTTGCACGTAATGCAGCAATGATGATTTGCTCTGCACTTCAGTTCTTCCTTTACTTCCCGGTTGACAAAATCCTCTTCCATAAGAAAAAAGAAGAAAAATAATTTGCAAGTGTGCAATTAACAAGTTACAAAAATATTAAAAACATCCTATCATTTAAAGTTTTTCGTAAACTAAAAATGGTGGGATGTTTTTACTTCTTCACTACTACTTATTACATCTTATCACATAAAATTCTGTTTTTAGAAATTTGTGTTATTCCAGCCCCAATCAGCATATCCTGTATATTTAACATACACTCTGCCGGGAGAAACACCGAGAACCTCTTCTAAAATATCGCAAACAGCACAAGTCATTTTAAGACTTCCGTCTTTAGACACCGCTCCTAAAAGGTCAACGTCTACAATTGCAGAATCCTGACTGTTATCACCTTTAAACCAAAGCTTCTTTTCGCCTTCAATTCCAACCATAAGCCAGGCTTCTGTTTTACCGGGGAAATTTTCAATAGCTTTGCCGAATTTCGCTTTTAATATTTCTGCTTTTTCGTCTGTTACAACCGCTGTTGTTTTTAAATTAATATATGGCATCTCAAATTACCATCCTTTCAATTTTATAAAGCTTAAAATTTTATCTGTTCCACTTTCTGCAAAGCTCAAGAATCTGGTCTGTGAATTTTGCAAGATCTTTGTTTGCACCCTCAACATTGTTTTCGGCAACACGTTCAAGCTGAGATACCGCTGTCATAAGCCGCTTAAATGCCGGAGTAATGCGTTTGCCCTGAAGTCTGCCTGAGCCGTATTCAGATTGCGGAACCTTAGGCTTAACTCTTACACCGTCATTCTTAACAAGACACACACCTGTAACAATATCCCAACAATCGCCGCTGTATGGTGCGGTTGCCGAAAAATGCAATTCCTCATTAATTCTTGCAGTAAGTGTTTCGCACGCCTCTTCATTACCGTGTATTACAAAAACCTTTTTAGGTGGTTGTTCGAATGAACCAATCCACATCATAAGACCTTCATTGTCTGCGTGACCGCTTATTGCATCGAGAACAGCAATTTCTGCATCCACCTTAATTTCTTCACCGAACAATTTTACGGTATCAGCACCGTTAACAAGTGTTCTGCCCAAAGTACCCTCAGCCTGATAGCCAACAAATAAAACCGTGGAATCAGGGCGCCACAGATTATATTTTAAGTGATGAC
Source organism: Clostridia bacterium (assembly GCA_017501865.1). Lineage (GTDB taxonomy): Bacteria > Bacillota > Clostridia > Oscillospirales > Acutalibacteraceae > DTU089. The sequence continues at coordinate 2,120 of JAFVWD010000020.1, forward strand.
GAATCCTGCCCGCTTCACACATACCACTTGCAGAAATAATCACCTTCGGAGATTTGTCAAAATTTATTGCCTTAGAATCATCCGTTGTAATTGAAAGCTCAAGTCCGGGGAAGCTTATTGGATTAACACCGGCATCTAAAAGCGCAAGTGTCTCTTCATCAAAGCATTGCCTTGAGCTTCTGTCAGAGAAAATGTTTGTCGCTTCAACTGCAAGCGGGCTATCAACATACACTCTGAAATTATTATGTCCTTTTATTAAATTCTGTTCTTTTATCTCTCTTATAAAGTAAAGCAATTCCTGAGTTCTTCCAACTGCAAACGACGGAATAACAAGATTACCGCCTCTGTCAAAGGTACGTTGAATCACATCAACCAAATCACCTATATAGTTAGGTCTGTCACCGTGACTACGATTTCCGTATGTAGACTCCATAATTACATAGTCTGCATCTGTTAAGTAAGTCGGGTCCTTAAGAAGTGGTTGTTCAAGATTACCTATATCGCCTGAGAATACTAATTTTTCTGTATCCTTATCTTCAGTAACCCACACTTCTATGCTTGCAGAGCCCAAAAGATGACCTGCATCGGTAAATCTTATTTCAAGGAACCTATCTACCGTAATAACCGTATCATACGGACAAGGTCTGAAAAGCTTCATTGAGCCGACTGCATCATCTATAGTATAAAGAGGCTCGTATTTTTCAGCACCTGAACGTTTGGCTTTTCTGTTGCGCCATTCCGCTTCAAACTCCTGGATATGTGCAGAATCGCGAAGCATAATTTCACAAAGACGAGTTGTAGACTCCGTTGCATAAACCTTACCGTTAAAGCCCTGTGCATACAAAAGCGGAATCAATCCTGAGTGGTCGATATGTGCGTGTGTCAGAAAAACATAGTCGATATCAATTGCAGGAACAGATAATTCCTGATTTTCAAAAATATCCTTACCCTGCTCCATACCGTAATCGACAATGATATTCTTGCCGTTCGCTTTAATTAAAGTACAGCTGCCTGTAACCTCATGAGCGGCACCAAAGAAAGTAATCGTCATATAAAAACCTCCCTTAAGAAAAAATTCTACTTCTGATATTATATTAACACACCACCGCGCGTTTTTCAACAAAATACATAAATTTTAATTCTTAATTTACAAATTATTGTTCGCATTGTCTTAAAAATTTTTACAGATTGAAATAACCGCTTATATTTGGTATAATAAAAAAGCAATTAAATTTAGTTGGTGATTTAATGGAATCCTTAAAAGAGATATTCAGAATCGGAAAGGGACCTTCGAGCTCTCACACTATGGGACCCGAGCTCGCTTCTAAATTATTTTTAGAAAAAAATCCGAGAGCAGCCCACTACAAAGTAACCCTTTACGGTTCTCTTTCAAAAACAGGCAAAGGTCATATGACCGATCAGATAATAATTGAAACCTTCAGACACAAAGATATTGAAGTTATTTTTGAGGATGGCGATGAAAGCAAGCTTTACCACCCTAACACAATGACACTTGAAGCATTTGATGAAAATAACAATTCCTTGGATTTCTGGCGCGTCTACAGTGTAGGCGGCGGAAAAATAGAGATTGAAGGACAACCTGCCGTTGCTGTTCAGGATGTTTACCCCTTCAACACCTTTTCTGACATAAAAAAACACTGCTCAGAACACAACATCCGTCTTTGTGACTATGTACGAGAAATAGAGGGTGATGAAATTTTCCTTTACCTCTCTGTTGTATGGGATACAATGAAAAAGGCTATAGAGCGAGGACTCAGTACCGAAGGGGTTCTTTACGGTGGTCTTGATGTTCAGAGAAAAGCGAAGCTTCTTTACAATCAACGTCATATAGATGAAAGTCCCGAAACAAGAGAAAATCGACTTGTCTGCGCCTTCGCTTTTGCTGTAAGTGAAGAAAATGCTTCAGGTGGTACAATAGTTACTGCCCCAACTTGCGGTGCAAGCGGTGTTTTACCATCGGTTTTATATTATATGCAAAAAAAACGCGGATTTTCCGACTTTGAAATATGTAATGCCTTAGCAACTGCAGGACTTATAGGCAACATTATAAAAAAGAACGCATCCATAAGCGGTGCTGAATGCGGTTGTCAGGCAGAAATAGGTTCTGCGTGTTCAATGGCAGCTGCTGCCCTCTCTGAGCTTTTCTATATGGATTTAGACCAGATAGAATACGCAGCAGAGGTTGCAATGGAACACCACTTAGGCTTAACCTGTGACCCTATATGCGGTCTCGTGCAGATTCCCTGTATTGAAAGAAATGCCGTTGCCGCAATGCGTGCAATAAACGCATTAAGCCTTGCAAACTTCTTGACATACACAAGAAAAATTTCTTTTGACATTGTTGTAAAAACTATGTACGAAACAGGTAGAGATTTATTCAGTAAATACCGCGAAACAAGTGAAGGCGGTCTTGCAAAAAACTACCACGAATAAAAAATTACGGCTGTGAAAAATCATTTTTTCACAGCCGTTTTATTTTTACAACTTATACAATTATATTTTTCTTACTCTTATAATTGAATCAATTTCATTAATTTTAGCAATAACTGCATCTGTTACCTTCTCAGCAACTACGAGTGTGTAAGCATACTCACCCTTTGATTTTGATGCAAAGCCTGACATCTCTATACCATTAGAGGTAAAAGCGCCTAAAATATCATTCATTATATTCAATGATTCCTTGTGAATAACAGCAACTCTTTCACCTTCGCCATCTACAGAAACATTTGGGAAGTTAACGGAATTTTTAATATTTCCCTTTTCAAGGAAATCCTTCATTTGTACTGCTGCCATATAAGCACAGTTTTCTTCTGACTCAGGTGTTGAAGCGCCGAGGTGTGGTAAAGCAACAACATTTTCTGCTCCTATAACATCATCTGTCGGGAAGTCAGTTACATAGCATGAAACCTTACCGCTTTCAAGAGCACCTAAAAGCTCCTGTGAATTTACAAGCTCACCACGTGCAAAGTTTAATATTCTTACACCGTCTTTCATTTTAGAAATTGACTCTGCATTTATACTACCCTTTGTCTCTGCTGTTGCAGGAATATGAAGTGATATATAATCAGAATTTTCATATATTTCATCTACACTTCCTACAAGCTCAACCTGTGAATTAAGAAGTGATTTTGCTTCATCACTTAAAAATGCGTCAAAACCGACAACCTTCATACCTAAGGAAATTGCTGCATCTGCAACTAAACGACCTATAGCACCGAGACCTATAAGACCTAAAGTTTTTCCGCTGATTTCAGGACCTGCAAACTGAGACTTACCCTTTTCTACAAGCTTGCCTACGTTTTCGCCTTCACCCTTTAAGCCCTTACACCAGTCATATGCAGCCATTACTTTTCTTGAAGAAACCATAAGACCGCATACAACAAGCTCTTTAACTGCATTTGCGTTTGCACCCGGTGTATTAAATACAACAACACCTTTTTCTGTGCAAACAGGAATAGGAATATTATTAACACCCGCACCTGCCCTTGCTACTGCAAGAGTTTTTTCGCTGAAGTCATATTCATGCATTGATGCTGAACGAACAATAATACCATCAGGATTTGCACATTCTTCTAAAATATTATAATTTGAATCAAATTCCTTGAGACCGATTTTTGAAATTTTGTTTAAAGTTAAAATATCCATAATCAACCGTTTTCCTTTTCGAATTTTTCCATAAATTCAACAAGAGCCTTAACACCCTCAATAGGCATTGCATTATAAATTGACGCTCTCATACCGCCAACACTTCTGTGACCCTTGAGGTTTACAAGACCTGCCTCTGTTGACTCTTTTACAAATTTTGCATCAAGCTCGTCATTACCTGTAACAAAAGGAACATTCATAAGAGAACGATCTTCTTTGCGTACAGTACCCTTGAAGAGTTTGCTGTTATCAAGGAAATCGTAAAGAAGCTTTGCTTTTGCTTCATTTAACTCCTTCATTTTTTCAAGACCGCCGAGTGATTTAATCCACTCTAAAACTAATTTACAAACATAAATTGTATAACACGGAGGTGTGTTATAAAGTGAATTGTTATCAGCATGAATCTGATAGTTTAACATTGTAGGTGTAATATCACGTGCATTACCCAAAAGGTCCTCACGAACTATAACTATTGTAAGACCTGAAGGTGCAATGTTTTTCTGTGCACCGCCATAAACCATAGCAAATTTAGTAACATCGAGCGGTTCTGACAAGAAACAGCTTGAAATATCTGCTATAAGAGGAATTTTACCTGTATCGGGAAGCTCCTTATATACAGTACCGTAAATTGTATTATTAAGACAAACATAAACATAGTCAGCATCCTCACGGAAATCAGACGATGTAGTTTTCGGAATATATGAATATGTTTCATCTTCTGATGATGCTACAACCTTAGCATCACCATATCTCTTTGCTTCAGAATATGCTTTTTTAGCCCACTGACCTGTAATAATAAAATCCGCTTTATTGGAACCATTCATAAAATTCAACGGAATAGCTGCAAATTGTGTTGAAGCACCACCCTGTAAAAACAAAACCTTGTAATTATCAGGAATATTCATAAGCTCTCTTAAAAGTGCCTCTTCTGATTTTATAATACCATCAAAAACCTTAGAGCGATGTGACATCTCCATTACAGACTGACCACTGCCCTCATAATCAAGCATTTCTGCCGCTGCTTTTTTCAATACTTCTTCAGGTAACATAGAAGGACCTGCAGAAAAGTTATATACTCTACCCACTTAAAAGACTCCCTTCGTCAAAAAAAATAATGGGATGATTATACCACTATAAATTCTTAACTGTCAATACTTTTCTCGCAATAAACATAGGTTTTACAAGTATTTACAAAAAAATATTGCCTTTTAAAACAATAAAAACTTCCCCATTGTTTTTTGGTGCGAAATGTTGTATTATAAAATGGTATTCAAAAAACTGAAAAAATATTATAAACCGAGGTAAAATTATGTTAAAGCCCGAGCTTCTGTCACCTGCAGGTGATATGAATTGTCTTAAAACCGCCGTTAAATTCGGTGCAGATGCCGTTTACGTAGGCGGACCACTTTTGCAATTGAGAGCAGACAAGGCTGCTTTTTCCGAAGAAAATTTACACGAAGCTGTGGATTATGTCCACAGCAATAATAAGAAGCTTTATGTAACTGTGAACAGCTTCACAAAAAACTGTGAAATAGAGCCCTTGAAGGTATACGCAAAAACACTTTACGATTTAGGGGTTGATGCTGTTATAGTATCAGATATAGGTGCAGTTGCAACCATAAAAAAAGCCGCACCGGATTTACAGGTTCACATAAGCACTCAAGCAAACTGCTGTAACTATGCCGCTGCAAATGCCTACTATGAAATGGGTGCTTCAAGAGTCGTTCTTGCACGTGAAATGACAATACAGGAAATTGGTGAGCTTCACGCGAAGATTCCGGATGAATTGGAATTAGAGGCTTTTGTTCACGGCGCTATGTGTATGGCTTATTCAGGCAGATGTCTTATTTCTTCATTTTTAAATGACCGCAGCGGTAACCGCGGTGAATGTACACAGCCTTGCCGCTGGAGCTATTATCTTATGGAAAGAAATCGCCCGAATGAATTCTACAAGGTTGAGGAATACCCTGACCACACTGCTATTTTAAGCTCACACGATATGAAAGCCGTTTCATTTTTAGATGAATTAAAGGATGCAGGTATAGACTCTTTTAAAATTGAAGGCAGAATGAAAACAGAATATTATGTCGCACACGTTGTAAATGCATACAGAAGAGCAATAGACAAAACCGCTCCGCTTGAATTAATAGAACGCGAATTAGAGGCAGTAAGCCACAGACCG
>JAFVWD010000240.1 GCA_017501865.1 Clostridia bacterium
ATTCTTAACTGGTTTGACGTTACTGCTCCGGAAGGTTATTTCTCAATTAACGATAAACTTTCAGAAATCTTTGAAAGCAAACGTGCTAAGCTTGTTGTAGCACTCTTTGGTATGAAACTATTAAAGAAAATGAAAGCTAACAAAAAAGGTAAAGATGGCGAAAAGAAGAGTGGCGGATTTGATATCAACTTCAAATCTATGGGTGGCAGTATGATGCAGATGCTCGGCGGCTTCTCAATTCTTCGTATGTCTTCTATGGTTGGTATGGCTAACATTACTGTTACAAAAGAAGAATTGCTTAAAGTTAATTCTCAGCTTAACAAAGTAAAAAAGCCTACTAAATAAATCAATTTTCAATCATCATCCTAATCCTTTTAGCAAATTCTCATCCCTCATTGAATATGCAGACGGCTTGTTATAAGTTGTCTGCATATTCTCCTTTTAACACAAATAAAAAAAGATGCTGTAAACTATTAAGTCTACAGCATCTTATGTATTTTATTTTAATCTTCCTTAATACCAAACATCAATTTTAAAATACCTTTGAGTGCTTTAGGGCTACGCCATACTACAACTTTCATAAAATCACTCTCCCTATGTGTTTTACTACATATTATGAGAATTTTAAAATTATGTTACAGTTGCCACTCTTTAATATTTTTAACTTCATTGTACATAGTCACGTAACTGTTATGTCTGCTTTTATGAATTTCACCATTTTCAACTGCTTCGAGTATTTTGCAACCCTTATCTACAGTATGTGTACAGGAAGAAAAACGACACCTTCCCAGATAATCATTAAACTCCGTAAAGCAATACGGCAAATCATCTTTCATTATAATTTCTCCGCTTTCAATATCAAGTGAAGAAAAACCGGGTGTATCTGCAACATAAAAATCGCTGATTTTATGAAGAGTAACATCACGCGTGGTGTGTCTGCCTCTACCAAGTTTACTGCTTATTTCTCCTGTTTCAATAGAGAAGCGCGAATCTATGCAATTCAAAAGCGAGGATTTACCTACCCCGGTATTTCCTGTAAAAACAGTAATGCCACCTTTAATCATCTCTTTAACCCTGTCTACTCCTTCGCCTGTTTTGCAACAAACAGAGCAAACATTGATTCCGGCAAGGTTATATATTTCTTCCAAATAGGCAGTATCACCCAAATCACTTTTTGAAAAAACCACACAGGGCTTAATCCCCTTACTTTCGGCAATAGCTGTAAGTCGGTCAATAACAGTCAGACTCGGAACCGGTTCTTTAACAGACGAAACTATAACAAGTGTATCGACATTGGCAACAGGTGGTCTCAAAAGAAAGTTTTTTCTTTCTTTTATTTCATCAATTGTATTTTCACCGTTTTCGCGAACAGTAATTAATACATTATCGCCTGCTAACGGTGCAATCTTCTTTTTTCTGAATGCACCGCGAGCTTTACATTCATATATGGTTTCGTTAGCTTCTATATAGTAGAAACCGCCTATACCTTTTATTATAATTCCGCTAAATTGTTGTTCAGACATCAATTCACGCCTTCCGTTATATCATCGAAAACCTCATCTGTATCTTCAGCTGAAACCGGTTCTGTCGTGGTAGTCTCTGCTTCTGAAACCATTCCGCTTGAAACAGTTAAAACAATCATTGTACCAATATCTACATGAGGAGCAGATGCAAAAGTCGGAGACTGACCAATTACTGTTCCTACAGGCTGGTCGCTTACCTCTCTTACAATTTGAATATTCTGGTAACCTAAGCTCTTCAAATTCGCAATTGCTTCTGCTTCAGACAAGCCTGTTACATCCTTATAGAATGCTACAGAGTAAGTTTTGGCATTTGAAATTTTAACATCATCCTTGGTGAAATCGCCTACTGCTTCATAATAAAGACAATTATCTATATAAACCTTAATATCAGAGCTTGACGTATTGCCCTTGATGCTTATTGCATATGTTGAATATGCTGCTGTATCAATAGGCTCTCTGAAGGTTTCAACACCATTAACAGTTGCATAAACATCAACTACACCAACAGATGAAGGCAACTGAATATTAATTTCGCCTGTAACAAAGCCTGTGCTGACTGTAATAATTACAGAATCACCTTTTCTAACAGGAGAACCGTCTGCCGGAGACTGACTTACAACATAATCTGCAGCAATACTACTGTCAACTGTTTCAACCTTCGAAACAACCAACTCGTTTCTTTCTAACAGAAGCTTTGCCTCAGCCAAAGACATACCTTCCAAGCTTGGCATTTTAAACTGAGTCTGCTCATTAGTATCAACAGCATAAAAAATTGTAATAGTCGAACCTTCAAGAACACTCGTATTTGCCGCAGGATTTGTATTTATAACATTACCGACAAGAACACTTTCATTTTCTGTAGCCTGTAAAGTAACTACAAATCCCATTGATTCAAGTGTATCTCTCGCAGTCTTATAATTTTTCCCTGTGAAATCCGGGATAATCTGACCTTCACCTGATTTTGCAACATAAAGCTTAACTACTCCGCCTTTTACTATGCTGTCCCCTGCTTTAGGGTCCTGGTCTGTAACGGTACCCTCTTCAAAATCAGAAGAAGCAACATAAACAACCTCAAAATTATATACATCCTTATATTCTTCGTTGTTCATTATATCATCAATATAGTCAGCGCCTATAAAGCTTTCAACATCAACACGTTTAGAACCGAGTGTCAGAGTTCCGTTTTTAATAAAAATACCAAGAACTATAGCAAGGATAAGAAGAAATACAAATACAACCCCACCGATTATTATAAGGTTCTTCTTTCTTTCTTCAGATTTATCATCTCGTGTCTTGACTGCGGTCTGAGCACGCTGCATATGCTCCTCACGATAATCACCATACTGTTGTTCATCATAATTAGCACTCTTTAACGGCTTATATTCACCTGTAGCCTGAACACTTCCCTGATTCTGTTTTGCAGGGATTGTTTTTTCCTGAATTTTTCCTATGAATCTTGTTGGTTCATCATCTACGAAATAATTCTGATAATCAAACTTTATGTTGGGATTCATTTTTAACTCTTCTAAATCAAGAAGCATTTCCGAAACAGTCTGATACCGATCACGGGTGTTCTTCTGCATTGCCTTGAGAGTTATCTGCTCAAAGCCAATCGGAATATCAGGATTAATACTTCTTAATGGCTCTGCTTCAACCTGTAATTGCATTAACGCAACAGAAACTGCATTATCTGCATCAAAAGGCAACTTACCTGTAAGCATTTCATAAAGAACAACACCAATTGAATAAATATCAGCTTTTTCATCAGTAAGCTGACCCTTCGCCTGCTCAGGACTTATATAGTGAACAGAGCCAATTGCCTTTTCAGTAATTGTTCTTGTTTCGCCGCGGCTGAATCTTGCAATACCAAAATCGGTTACTTTTATAAGACCGTTATCAAGCAGCATAATATTCTGTGGCTTAATGTCGCGGTGTACAATACCCTTATCATGTGCATGTTGTAATGCTCTTAAAATCTGTATAACAAAGAACAATGCTTCGTTCCAATTTACTACACCACACTGCTCAATGTACTCCTTAAGTGTAATTCCTTCAACATACTCCATAACAATGTACTGGAGTCTGTCGCCGAAGCTTACATCATAAACCCTTACAATATTCGGATGTGAAAGAATTGCAATAGCCTTAGATTCATTCTTGAATCTGCGTCTGAACTCTTCCTTTGCTAAAAACTCATCTTTTAAAACTTTTATTGCAACAATTCTGTCATCGATGCTGTCATAAGCCTTATAAACAACTGCCATGCCACCTACACCGATAATTTCTTGTATTTCATATCTTCCGTCTAATCGTTTTCCAACGTAGTTCTCCATAAAATCAACCCTCAACGGTAACAACCGTTATATTATCCTTTCCCCCTGCATTATTCGCCATTTCTACAAGTGACTTAGCGGGTTCTTCGTTAACAGAATCTTTTAATACGCGATACATTTCATCATCAGAAATATATTCATAAAGACCGTCAGTGCAAATCAAAACAGTTTCACATGCGTTTATCGGTAAAATTTCAACGTCAATATCAACCTCTTCACCGACTCCGACAGCTCTTGTAATAACATTTCTGTCCGGGTGAGTGCGCGCCTGTTCAGG
>JAFVWD010000241.1 GCA_017501865.1 Clostridia bacterium
GATTTACTCACGTTTCTGGCACAAGTTCCTTTATGACTTAGGTGTGGTTCCCACTGCTGAGCCGTATGCAAAGAGAACTGCTCAGGGCTTGATTTTAGGTCCTGACGGCGAAAAAATGAGTAAATCAAAGGGTAATGTTGTTGACCCGAATGAGGTTGTTGATCAATTTGGTGCAGACGTTCTTCGTTCATATGTTCTCTTTATGGGTGACTATGAAAAAGCTGCGCCGTGGTCAGAAACAAGTGTTAAGGGCTGCAAGCGCTTTATTGACAGAATCTGGAATCTTCAGGAAATTACTGTTGATGGTAATGAATATTCTAAAGAATTAGAGGTTTCATTCCACAAAACAATAAAGAAAGTTTCTGAAGATATAGAAAATATGAAGTACAACACTGCAATAGCTTCACTTATGACTCTTCTCAATGAAATTTATGACAAGGGCGCAATTACAAAGGGCGAACTCAGAACCTTCCTTACATTAGTTAACCCATTTGCTCCTCACGTTTCAGAGGAATTGTGGGAGGTTATGTCATTTGGCGGTATGCTTGCAGTTAGTCCGTGGGTTTCTTATGATGAAGCAAAAACAGTCGACTCAACAATCGAGGTTCCTGTTCAGATTTGCGGTAAGCTCCGTGCAACAGTTACTATTTCAAAGGATGCGGATGCTGCTACTGCAATTTCTGCTGCAAAGGCTGACGAAAAGGTTCAGGAAATGTTAGAGGGTAAACAAATCATCAAAGAAATTTATGTTCCGGGCAAAATCATTAATATCGTTGCAAAATAATTTTAAAGCAATTATAAAAGAGGTAATACGGAGTTGTCCGTATTACCTCTCATTTTTATTTAACTTCATCTGACGGCATATACCAATATGAGTTAAAACCGTGTAAATATGTTCTTGCGCCTTTCGGCATCTGGGTTAAGCTGTTAAAAACATTAAAATAATCACCAATACCTGCAGGAATACCAACTAACCCAATAGCACCTATAATTTTAAGCTGTGGAAAAAACAAAAAAACTATAAACGGAATAAACCCGAAAACTATGTTTGGCAACAAGCCTAAAAATATAAATCTTTTCTTGCTCATATCCTCAGTGCCTATAACAAAGAGTGAGCCGTGCTTAAGATTTGTGTATAAATACACATCACCTTTAAAACAAATTGCATGTAAACACTCATGCGGTAATGAAAGCAATACTCCTATTATAGCACCTATTAACAAGCTGTTGTCACCTGTAATTCCGCTTTCAGTAAGCTTTATATAAATAATAATCAACGGTATCATTAAAATTATGCCTATACCGTTCATAAATAATGCCAATTTTTTCGGTGAATCAAATTCTTTGAATTTAACTGCGCCGGGCTTATGCTCTCCCTTAGGCAAGCTTTCAACATCTCCGTTGAATTTCCCCATATAATGCAATTTCATAAAAAACACCCCATTTTTATAAAATGCTTACTGTGCTCCTATTACAAAGCTACCTGCAACAAAAGCAACGTAAATACCGAGCATAAGAATACCTTGCCAACGTGAAAGCTTTTGCCTTATGAGTGTCGGTACTGTAAGTATTAACATTACTGCAAGCATTACAGGGATATCTAAAACCAATGAAGAGTTAATACCCGCAATTAAGCCTGAAGCAGGCACTTCAAACGGATTAATGGTAACGGCAACACCGCTTACAAGAACCAAATTGAAAATATTTGCACCTATAATATTTCCGAGAGAAAGTGAACCGTGTCCTTTCATAAGAGATGTTATAGCTGTAATTAACTCAGGAAGCGATGTTCCCAATGCAACAATAGTAAGACCTATAACTGCATCTGAAACGCCGAGGAATTTTGCAACAATAGTTGCGTTATCAACGAGCAGACGGGCACCTAATGCAATAACTGCTGCGCCAACAACCAAAAGGATAATATCCTTTAAAAGGCTGTCCTTTGTACCATCTTCTTTTGATTCCACAACGTGATCTTCACCGCTTGCTGCTTCCAATTCAGCTTCACTTGTAAGAGCTCCGACAGCTTCTTCCTTTTCAACAACCTCTACAGGAGCTGCGCTCTTTTTCATTCTTAAAACTGTTGTTACCATATAAACTACAAATGTACAAAGCAAAAGAATTCCTGTGAGACGGGAAAATTCACCTGTTATATATGCTGTACCGCAATAAAAAGCGGCAGAGCCAAAGAAAAACGCAACAGGTAAAATCATACTCTTCCTTGCTACAGGTCCCGGCTTAACTGAAATAGTTATAGCTGCAATTAATGAAGTATTACATATAATTGAGCCTATAGCATTACCGTAAGCAATAGAGCCGTTACCGCCTGCTGCCGCACCGGCAGAAACCATAACCTCCGGAAGAGTTGTTCCTATTGAAACAACAGTTGCACCTATTAAAATTTCAGGCAAATGGAAACGTCTTGCTATACCTGTTGCGCCGTCAACAAACCAATCGCCACCTTTAATAAGTAATACAAAACCTACCGCCAATAAGAGTATGGGAACTAATAATTCAGACATATTTTTAATACTCCTTTCATTTGTATATTTTTAAAACTATGTATGAACTTCAACGAATTCAATGAGTCTCTTCCAATCTTCCCGACTGAAATAGTGGGTACCCTTTCTTATGTGATACCCTATATCACCTTTTAAAAATGCTTCTCCTGTTTCGGGGAATCTGTCCGGGCAAACCAATCCGTTTCTGAACGCAGGAGATGCTGCAAAAGCACAAAGAAACTCCCCTTTCGGATCTGCCCAGGCATCTTCAGAAGCACTGCCTATTAAAACTTTTCTCGGCGCTATTGATGCTACAAGGTAATGTTGATCAAACGGCATAGAACTTTCATTTTTTATGTACTTTTGATAATTTTCACAAAACCAATAATTAAAGCTTTCACAAATATTTTCTACCGTTTCGCCTGTATTACTTCGAGCAAGCGAAGCACCTGCACAACCCGAATCATTAGAATAACAATACTTAAATCTCTCGTCCGTAGCAGCAGCAAAAAGAGCTGTTTTCCCGAGTCTTGAATGACCGCACACAACACATCTTTCAAAATCTAAAACATCAGCAAGTGTTTCTGCGTAATCAAGAACACGACTCGCCGCCCAAGCCCACATTGCAATTTTTCCGGCACTGTTATTTTTGCGGACTCCATCAGGATAAAGAATTCCTGAAACTCCATCTGAAAAATCATCATTATCCTGTGTGATATCGTTATGACATACAGTGAAAACAGCGAATCCATTATCAACAATTTCTTCTGTCGGTTGAAATCTGTCGGGCATATCACTTCTGAAATTTATGTGCACAAAAAACGGATGCTTCTTGTTTTCAGTGGGAATTGCCGCAAAAAACGGAAAGGAAAACTCTTTGCCGTTAATTTCACATTTAGCAGTTATTTTTTTCAGTGATGCTTTCCCCGCACAAAACCGCGGAACAACATCTTCCTCTGTTTCAAATCGGATTTTTTCAGGTTTCGGAATTTTCTCTCCGTAAGCTTCATTCTGTAACACAAGAAGCATTTCTTCTCGCGTTTGAAGAGCGGGCAATTTTCGTTTCTTTATTTCTTGAGAAAGCATAACGTTCCCCTTTCTCTATCTATATTATGATTATAACTGTTTATTTTATAAATTTCAACACCACTTTAAATAATATCCTAATTTATATTGATATATTAAAAGAGAGGCTGTAAAACTGAACTGCCCCAATTTGTGCGGACAGTACAAAAAAGGACCACTATGGTAGATAATATTAAATTTTAAGCAATATACTGACTTCGGTATTCCATCGGAGTCAGTTTTGTTTTAAGTTGAATTCTTTCGTTGTTGTAGA
>JAFVWD010000021.1 GCA_017501865.1 Clostridia bacterium
GCAGCCTGAGTGAGAACGTTCATCTTTGTGTAGTTCATCATCTCTTTAGCCATATCAGTATCACGAATACGTGAATTTGCAGCTGACATGTTTTCTGCTGTTGTATCAAGGTTGTTGATAGTATACTCAAGACGGTTCTGGATAGCACCGAGGTTAGCACGAGCTGTTGAAACTGTGTTAATAGCAGTTTTAACTGTTGCCATAGCTGCGTTAGCATTAGCAGCGCTGTCAACTGTGAGGTCGCTTACGCTAAGTGTGCCAGCATCAAGTGCAGCTACTGTAACTGTAAGTGTATCTGAGCTTTCTGTACCAATCTGAAGCTGAGTATTTAATGTACCATCAAGTAATGTTGTGTTGTTGAACTTTGTTGATGTTGTGATACGAGTAATTTCTGTACCAAGAGCATCAAGTTCAGCTTTGATAGCAGGACGGTCAACACCTGTATCATAAATGCCGTTAGCAGCTTTAGTTGTTAATTCAACCATTCTGTTAAGCATGTTGTGAATTTCAGTTGTTGCACCTTCAGCTGTCTGAACAAGAGAGATAGCGTCCTGTGCGTTTGCAGATGCCTGCTCGAGACCTTTGATCTGAGCTTTCATCTTCTCGCTGATTGCAAGACCAGAAGCATCGTCACCAGCACGGTTGATTCTGAAACCTGAAGAAAGTTTCTCAAGGCTCTTAGAAACAGCGCTGTTGTTCATGTTTAACTGTCTGTTTGCGTTAATACCCATTGTGTTTGTTCTAACTACCATACCCATAAATCTTTTCCTCCTTGAAATTGTGTTACCGAGTAAACTCCATGCTCACTCTGTTAAGCAACACATTTTTAAAAATTATTTATTTCCAATGCCTGACTGCTACCCAAAAACAGCCCTTATGGCATCAAAAACCTAACTTTAGCAGCTTCCCTCGGGGTAATGCTACAAACTATTCACAACTTCAGTTTGTAACATTACCTTAGTTGACCGAAGTAAACCCAATTCGGAATAAGAATTTATTAACTAAGTAATTTGCGTTTCTTGCAATAGGTCTTCTTTACTCTTGCCCCACGGGCTGTGGGCACAGCCCGCAGGATATTATGGAGTAAATTATTGAAGTAACTGGAGAACAGCTTGTGGCTGTTGGTTTGCCTGTGCAAGCATTGCTTGAGCAGCCTGAGTGAGAACGTTCATCTTTGTGTAGTTCATCATCTCTTTAGCCATATCAGTATCACGAATACGTGAATTTGCAGCTGACATGTTTTCTGCTGTTGTGTCGAGGTTGTTAATGGTGTACTCAAGACGGTTCTGGATAGCACCAAGGTTAGCTCTCTGAGTTGAAACTGTGTTGATAGCATCTTTAACAGTCTGTAATGCAGCATTTGCGTTAGCAGCGCTGTCAACTGTAAGGTTGCTTACACCGAGTGTACCTGCATCAAGTGCAGCTACTGTAACTGTGAGAGTATCTGTACCCTCTGTACCGATCTGAAGCTGAGTATTGAGGTTACCATCAAGTAATACTGTGCTGTTGAACTTTGTTGATGTTGTGATACGAGAAATTTCTGTACCAAGAGCATCAAGTTCAGCTTTGATAGCCGGACGGTCAACGCCTGTATCATAGATACCGTTAGCAGCTTTAGTTGTTAATTCAACCATTCTGTTAAGCATGTTGTGGATTTCTGTTGTAGCACCTTCAGCTGTCTGTACAAGAGAGATAGCATCCTGTGCGTTTGAAGAAGCCTGTTCAAGACCTTTGATCTGAGCTTTCATCTTTTCGCTGATTGCAAGACCAGAAGCGTCGTCGCCAGCGCGGTTAATTCTGTAACCTGAAGAAAGTTTTTCGAGGCTCTTAGAAACCTGATTGTTGTTCATGCCTAACTGTCTGTTAGCATTGATGCCCATAATGTTTGTTCTAACTACCATACCCATAATAATTTCCTCCTTGAAATCTGCACCGCCTTGCAGACATCCTTGTCTGACTTGTTTGGCAGCACTATTTAAAATCTAATTTTTTGTAGGTGCTCAACTCAGTGGGTGACTGTGTTGTCCTTACACTTATAATTATTCCTCGCTTTGAAAATTTCTAAAGTATTTTTTTTAATTTTTTTTGATTTTTTTAATTCTTTGGCACTTTTTAACAATAGAACCCTATTTTCGTTTGTGCATTTTGCAGTAAAAACCCACTAAAAATCACTTTACTCCATCAAAAACTTGAGCAATTAACAACAACACTTTTTTCTCTCAACTAAAAAAACCGTCGGAATACTTAATGTTTCCGACGGTCTGAAATGCACCATATTATATACAATAATATATATAAATATCACCTGAACAGTTGAAGAATGTTCTGAGCATTACTCATTCTGTGGCTCAGCATTGTAACAGAAACCTGATGAAGCAACTGATTTTTTGTATATTCCATCATAACCTTTGCGTAATCCACATCACGTATTCTTGAGTTCGCTTCAGAGAGGTTTGCATAAGTTTCCTCTAAATTAGACAATGTATACTCAAGCCTGTTCTGTGTTACACCTACATTTGCACGCTCTTTTGAAACACTATTTATTGCATCCTTTACAATCTGAAGTGATTCAAGTGCTTTTTCAGGAGAAGAAACATCTATTGCATCTAACCCCAAAGCCTTTATATTTATACTTCCTATAGTCACAAAAAGTGTATCGCTTTCCTCTGAGCCAATCTGAAATTGTATACTATTAAAACTTCCGTCTAAAAGCTTCTTGTTATTGAAATTGACTGAATTGGAAATACGGTTTATTTCTTCATTCAATGAATTAAGTTCTGACTGAATTGCTTCCCTGTCTACCGTTGAATCATAAATACCGTTTGAAGCTTTAGTTGTAAGCTCAACCATACGGTTAAGTATATTGTGAACTGTATTCATACCACCTTCTGCTGTCTGCAACAACGAAACAGCATCCTGGACATTCAACTCCGCCTGCTCAAGTCCGGTCAGCTGCCCTTTGAGTTTTTCGCTTATGGCAAGACCGGCAGCATCATCTGCAGCAGAATTAATTTTATAACCACTTGAAAGCTGTTCAAGATTCGAGTTCATATTATTTTCGTGTATTTTCATATTTCTCACAATATTCATTGCAGAAACATCTGTCTGAACAGACAAACCCATAAACTGACCTCCTTTTCATAAGTTTAATGTCACAAATAAATACCAATCTAACAATTTTATAGTAGCATACTATTATTGCTGTGTCAACAACGTATGTTAAAAAAATAACAAGATGTACAAAAAACAAATTCTACCATAATACTATACTTAGCTTCATGGTAGAATTCATCTTATTATTCCTCTATAAGAAATGCAACCTGCTTGTAAAGCGGACTTTGTTTAATTGCTAAAAGCTGTGGGTCATCAGGCGAAAATGCGCTGAGCATTGCTTTAAGCTGTTCTGCCATTGTAAGAAGTTCCGGCGAAACATTTTTAATTTGCTCCTGCTCCTTTTTTTCTTCCTGTGCTCTTATTTCCTCTGTTATAAATTCAACTATGCTTCCTGCCTGAGGAATTCTGTGAAGTGCTTCACGTAAGATTTTAACACATTCCAACGGATTACTCTCTTTTTGTTTTATACCTTTAACTAAATACCAAGCAAACAAATGAAGCGGCTGAAGAAGTGTAACCCCTGCTTCATCTTCGAGAAGCTTTTCATTATAATACGACTTTAAATATATTTCAGATACCGTTGCGAAAGTATTAATAATTTTTCGTTTTGACTGAGCTGTTAATGAAACCGCCTCGTTAAATAATAATGTAAGCAGTACATTAAAGAAAAATGATACATAAAAAATGCTTTTCAATTTTTCCTCAGTACAATAGTATTCTGTCAATGCATCGGTAATTTCTTCTGCAGCAGAGCTAAGTGCGTTTGAAACAACCGAAATTCGAGAAAGTGGCAGATAATAAAGCTCATCAGGAAAATCTGCCTTTAATAAAAGTGCGTTCTTTAAGCTCAACGGCATAACATTTTCCCAATCTTCTATTTCACTAAGATACTTCTCTGCTTCACCTTTAGTTGTTGCATCTGCAAGCTTAACCGAAATGCCTATTACATTCTGAAAATCCTCATACAGCTTATACCTTTCATTTCCGTCATCGCAAGAAAAAGCATCGTAAACATTTTTCTCTATAAGCTTATACAC
>JAFVWD010000242.1 GCA_017501865.1 Clostridia bacterium
ATATGATAGAAAATTTGTGGCTTTTCGGAGGATGAAAAATGAAGAGAGCTTTAAGCATTTTATTGGCTTTCATATTTATTTTCGGCATTTGGTTCAGCGCGCCTGTAACAGCAAATGCTGCTTCAAATCCTGTTTTTACCATTAATTCAGATGGTTTTAAAAACGGTGAAATAGTGTTTGATATTTGCCTGGCACCAAATCAGTCAATTCAGAACGGTATGGTAAGTGTCAAGTATAACACGACTGTTTTAGAGGTTGTTGAAGCGGGTGAGGCTACTTATATTGATAATGATGGAAATATATGTAGTGTAGTGCCCGGTATGTATTCACACGGAACTCCTGTAAATGACAATTCGTGCTATACATTTGCCTGGATGAGCGCTGATGAATTCCGTGTAGTAAATTCCACAAAAATATTTACTATTAAGTTCAGATTAAAGGCAGAAAATAATCCTCCTACTAATATTGATTTTTTAAACGGTGCTTATAACTCAACTGATGTAATTAAATCTTATATAAGTGCTTCTACATTTTCATCACCTGAGATAGTTTCGGTTGATTCTATGGTGAACGGAGTAAGAATTGAATGGACTCCTGTAGACGGTGTAGAGGGTTATATGGTTTTCAAAAAAACCGACAAAGGCCTGACTAATATTGCAATTGTAAATAACGAAACTACATTCTTTACAGATGTAAATGTTTCGGATGGCGACAGATGTGTTTATTCTGTTTCTTCAATGGATTGTTACGGATTTTCGAGCATCAGCGCTGAATTTGAATTTACATATGTATTACCCAAATTGAGGTATGAGTTAAATTCTCAGGGAAATGCTTATTACCTTGCTTACTGTGAAAAAAGCCTGACAGGCGCGGTAACTGTTCCTGAAGAATATTACGGCTTACCTGTAACAGGAATAGCAGACAACGCCTTCAGAGGCTGTGCAATGGTAACCTCTGTAAGTATTCCTGACAGCATTATAAGCATTGGAGAGTATGCTTTTTCTGATTGTTATTCACTTGAGTCGGTTGCAATACCTGATGGTGTTGAAAGCATCGGATTCGGTGCTTTTGAAAACTGTACATCGCTTAAAATGGTTGGAATAGGCGAGTCGGTTACAAATATTTCAAGTGCTATGTTCAGAAATTGTACCGGCATAACAAAAATCACAATTCCCGACAATGTAATAAATGTAGGCTCATATGCTTTCGAGAATTGCAGTGCACTTCGTACTGTTGAAATTGGTGCCGGTGTTTCCCGTATAGGATTAGATGCATTTTCAAATTGCAGCTCACTTGCGGTGTTTACCGTTTCATATAATAATGAATTCTTTTCAGATGAAGACGGAGTTTTATTTAATAAGAGTAAGACTGAGCTTATAAATTACCCTGTGAAACGGTTAGGTGCAACATACACGGTTCCTGACGGTGTTCTCAGCATAGGCAGTTCCGCTTTCGCAGAAAATAAAAGTCTCAAGTCAGTTGTGATTCCTGGAAGTATATCTGATATTTATAGCGATGCTTTCAAGAATTGTACTTCGATTGTTAAAGTGATTTTTAAAGGCTCAAGGTCACAATGGAGCAATATAAATATTGAAAGCGGAAACAATAGTTTAACAAATGCCGAAATTATATATGAAAAATTTGAGGACCTTGCAAAGCCGGAATTCTCGTACGAGAGAGTTAAGGGTGGTATAAATGTTACCTGGAATGGTGTTGACGGTGCAACAGGTTATAATATATACCGTGCCGAAAACAAAAACGGAAGTTTTATGTTCTGGGAAAAAATTGCTTCCTGTGGTATCAATGATTCTGAATTTACAGATGTAAATGTCGTTTCAGGCAATGTGTATAAATATGCTGTTTCTGCAATCTGTGACGGTTATGAAACCGATTACGATTCTTTCGGTATGGTAATATATCTTGATGAACCGCAGATTTTAAAAACCGAAAGCCTTAATGAAGGTGTTTATTTTGAATGGAATTCGGTAAGAGGCGCTGAAGGATATGTAGTGTACAAGCTTGCAGACGGTGAGTTTAAAAGCATCGCTTTCTGTACACAGGATGAAACCAGCTTTACTGATGCAGCGGTTACCGAAAACGAAACCTGCACTTATGCCGTTGCTTCCATGGATTTTTACGGTGAACTCAGTACATATACACCTTTTGAGGTTACATATTGTTTTGATATACCTTCACCTGAGCATTACTATTCAAGAGAGAAGGATGGTATAAGAGTTGTCTGGAGTAAAACAGAAAATGCTCTGGGGTATAATTTATATCGTTCAGAAAAAATTGAGGGTGAATGGTCTGAGTGGACAAAATTGAATTCGTTCAACGAGAATATTAATGAATATATTGATAAAAGTGTAGCTTCAGGAAGTAGCTATAAATACGGTGTTTCTGCAATTTATGAAAACTATGCTT
This sequence comes from Clostridia bacterium, assembly GCA_017501865.1. Taxonomy (GTDB): domain Bacteria; phylum Bacillota; class Clostridia; order Oscillospirales; family Acutalibacteraceae; genus DTU089. Next base: position 2,425 of record JAFVWD010000242.1, read on the forward strand.
CTTCATATGAGGGAAACGGTGAGGTTATTTACCTTGCAGAACCGGTTATTACATCATGTGAATCTCTTAAAAACGGTATAAGGTTTACATGGGGTATGGTTGACGGAGTTGAAGGCTATATTGTTTTCAGAAAAACTGAAAGTGGTTTTGAAAAGCTTGCTGTGCTCGGAAGCACAACAAATGTATTTATTGATAACACAGTTTCTGACGGAGAGTCTTATACATATGCCGTAGCTTCTATGGATATGTACGGAAATTATGCAACTTATACTCCGTTTGACGTAAGCTTTGCTTTGCCTGAGGTTAAGGTTCCTGCGACACCTGAGGTGAATGCGAAATGCACCTCAGAAGGTATTTCAGTTACCTGGAATGAGGTTGAGGATGCGGAAAGCTATATTGTTTACCGTAGAATTTATAACTCGGTTGCGAGAAAATGGTCAGGATGGTATAAGCTTGAAACAGGCTACGAAGGAACTGAGTATGTTGACACAGAGGTTAACCTCGGCGGATACTACAGATATACCGTAAAAGCGGTTAATGAAGAGGCAACAAGCAAGTATGTTTCCACACCATCTGTAAAGTATAATTTAACACCTGTAGTAAAGGCTGCCAATTCAGGAAACGGAATAAAGGTTACCTGGACTACAGCAGTTAATGCGACAGGGTACACAGTTTACAGCTCAACGTATAACACAAAAACAAAAAAGTGGTCGGGCTGGAAAAAACGCGGCACCGCTGCTCCGAATAAAACTGCTTGGGTTGACAAAGGTGTCAAAGCAGGCTCTTACTACAGATATACTGTAAGAGCATTAAACGGTAGCTTCAAAAGCAGTTATGCTTCATCAGGCAACACAGTTTGCTTGTCGGTACCTTATGTTTCAATTACAAAGTCAAGCAATAGTGTTAATATAAGATGGAATAAAATAGCAGGAGCAAAAACTTATACGGTTTACCGTTCTCATTTTATTGACGGGGAATGGTCAGGCTGGTATGTTGTGGGCTCTACTTCAAAAAGTGAGCCGCGTTGGTCAGATAGCACGGCATTAAGAAATATAACATACCGCTATACTGTAAGAGCTGTAAACGGTGGATCAAGAAGCTCTTATACAGCAAGCAGCTCAGTTAAGGGTGTTGTTACTGATTGTGCTCATGTTAATGTTGACGGTGAATGCATTTATTGCGGATATCAGTTTTAATATAAAAGAGAGGTTTCCGGAGATAGAATCTGAACAAGTCCAGTAAAAACGGACAATAGAAAAAAGAGACCTCCTATGGTAGAATTAAAGAAACTACCATAGGAGGAGTTTTTATGTCAGGAAAACGACAAAACATAAAACAATACGAAAAAGA
>JAFVWD010000243.1 GCA_017501865.1 Clostridia bacterium
AGAAACAGTAAGACAAAATGATAAAATAGCACCGGAATTATATCAGAAGCATTCCGTTAATAAAGGCTTAAGAGATATAAACGGAAACGGTGTCGTAACAGGTCTTACCAATATTTCAAAAATTGTGGCTAATAAGACAGTGAACGGAGAAAAGGTTCCTTGTGACGGCGAGCTCTGGTACAGGGGCTACAAGGTGCAGGATTTAATAGGAAGCCTGGGTGATGATGAATTAGGTTTTGAAAAAATATCATATTTACTTCTTTTGGGTGAAATGCCGACAAAGGAACAGGAGAAGGAGTTCAGTAAGCATATAGGCGATTTAAGATGCTTGCCTCAGAACTTTACCCGTGACGTTATTATGAAGGCACCTACAGCTGATATTATGAATTCAATTACGAGAAGTATTTTAACACTCGCTTCTTATGACAAGCAGGCGTTAGATACTTCTGTTGATAATGTTTTAAGACAATCTATACAGCTTATAGCGGAATTTCCGCTTTTAGCAATTTATGCTTACCACGCATATAATTACTCTGAGTTAAGGGATAGTATGATTATTCACCGTCCTGACCCTGAGCTTTCAACAGCGGAAAATCTTCTTATGATGCTGAGGCCTGATAAAAAGTTTACAAAGACAGAGGCTAAGGTGTTAGATACTGCTTTGATACTCCATATGGAGCACGGTGGAGGTAACAACTCAACATTTACAACACGAGTGGTTTCTTCAGCCGGTTCCGATACATACTCAACAATTGCGGCTGCAATGTCTTCATTAAAGGGTCCTCGCCATGGTGGTGCAAATATCAAGGTAATGGAAATGATGGATGACATAAGAGCTAACGTTAAAAATACCTCAGATAAAGACGAGGTTATAGCATATCTTACAAAAATAATTGATAAGGAAGCATTTGACAGAAAAGGGCTCGTTTACGGTATGGGCCATGCAGTGTATTCTCTTTCAGACCCAAGAGAACGTGTTTTCAGAGGCTATGTTCAGAAGCTTGCAGAAGAAAAAGGCAGAGAGAAGGATTTAGCTCTCTATGAAATTATTGAAGAGTCAGCACCGGTTTTAATTTCTGCAAAGCGCAAAATTTATAAAGGTGTAAGTCCGAATGTGGATTTCTACAGTGGTTTCGTTTACGATATGTTGGGTATTCCTCAGGAGCTTTATACTGCAATTTTTGCTATAGCAAGAATAGTAGGCTGGTCAGCACACAGAATTGAAGAAATTATATGTGCTGATAAAATCATAAGACCGGCATATCTGAGCATAATGGAAGAGAATTGACATTTTAAATAAACCTCAGTAGGGAAATTTTTGAAGCACCTTTTAAAATCATTAAAAGAATCAATATTTTCAGTTTTACCTATTGCGGCAATAGTCCTTATTTTAAGTGTAAGCTTAGCACCGCTTAAGGCGGTTACAGATATTGAGGTTGAGGAAGAAAGAGAATGCATTGTAATTTTAGCTCCTTCAGATGTAAGCACAAGAATTTTAGAGGATGTCAACGAAAAATACGGCTTAAGAAGTGAAGCGCGCGGAATTTTATGTGCTGTACCTGTAGAAAAAGCTTACAAGATATGATATACTGTGAGTGCATATCTAAAATATGCACTCTATTTTTATGAAATCATGGGTGATAGAAATGCTTTATAAAAAAAATCAGGAAAAAACATTATCTAAAGAACTTTTTAAAAACCCAACAAGTGAATACAGAGGAACACCTTTTTGGGCATGGAATGACTATCTTGAAAAAAATGAACTTTCGCGTCAGATAGATGTTTTCAAAGAAATGGGACTTGGCGGTTTCCATATGCACGTGAGAACAGGTCTTAAAAATCAGTATCTCAGTACTGAATATATGGAGCTTGTAAAGCATTGCGTTGAAAAAGCAAAAGGTGAAAATATGCTTGCATGGCTTTATGATGAGGATCGTTGGCCTTCAGGTGCAGCAGGCGGTCTTGTTACAAAAGATGAAAAATACCGTGCAAGATGCCTTCTTTTTACAACCGAAAAGGATGGAGAAGTAACTGAAAATAACGATTCTCGTGCTGAAGGTGGCAGAACAGGTAATGGCAGACTTCTTGCTTGTTACGATGTTGCTCTTGATAAAGACGGTTACCTTGAAAGCTACAAAAGAATAAACGAAGAAGATGAGGTAAAGGGCACCAAATGGTACGCACTTTTAGAAATTCACGGTAAAAGCTCGTGGTATAACGACCAGGCATATTTAGATACATTAAATAAGGAAGCAGTCGAAAAATTCATAGAGGTTACTCACGAAAAATATAAAGCTACGGTAGGTTACGAGTTTGACGAAACTGTTCCTGCGATTTTTACAGATGAACCTCAGTTTACAAGAAAAGAGGTTTTTGACAATTCTTTTGATACAGATGATGTTTGTATGCCATGGACTGATAAGGTCGAAGAGCTGTACAAAGAAACATACGGTGCAGATATTTTAGATACATTACCTGAAATTTTCTGGGATTTAAAGGACAGTAAGGCATCAATTCATCGTTACCGTTATCATGATTTTATAGCAGAGCTTTTTGCTGAAGCTTTTGCAGATACAGTAGGAGGCTGGTGCAATGAAAATAAAATTGCACTCACAGGTCATATGATGGAGGAGCCTACCTTAGAGAGTCAGACTGCAGCTTTGGGTGAAGCAATGCGCTCTTACAGAGGATTCAGACTTCCGGGTATTGATATGCTTTGTAATTTAAGAGAATTTACAACAGCAAAGCAGGCTCAGTCTGCGGCGCATCAGTTTGGTTATGAAGGTGTGTTTTCAGAGCTTTACGGTGTTACAGGCTGGGATTGTGACTTCAGAACATATAAATATCAGGGCGACTGGCAGGCAGCACTCGGTATTACAATAAGAGTTCCGCATCTTTCGTGGTATGCTATGGCAGGCGAAGCAAAAAGAGACTACCCTGCATCAATTTCATATCAATCACCGTGGTATAAGCAGTATTCTGCTGTTGAAGACCATTTTGCAAGAGTTAACACTGCTCTCACAAGAGGTAAACCTATTGTTAAGGTTGGTGTTATTCATCCTGTTGAGAGCTTCTGGCTTCATTGGGGTCCTAATGATAAATCTGCAATTTTCCGTGACAGCTGTGATGATAAGTTTGAACAGCTTACAGATTGGCTTATTGAGGGCAGTATCGATTTTAACTTTATTTCAGAATCACTTTTACCTTCTCTTTGTGAAAAGGGCGCTAATCCGTTCAGAGTGGGCAAAATGGAATATGATGCAATTGTTGTTCCGGGATGTGAAACCTTAAGAAGTACAACCTTGGAAAGACTTGAAGCATTTAAAGAAAATGGCGGTAAGCTTATTTTCCTTGGTGCTGCACCTACTCTTTGCGATGCTGTTGAGTCATCTCGCGGTAAAGAGCTTTATGAAAAAAGTATAAATGCAGAGTATTCCCGCTCAGCTTTACTTACTGCGCTTGAAGACAATCGTACCGTTACAATTCGTTATGCAAACGGCAGCCTTACAGATAATCTTCTTTATCAGCTCCGTGAGGATAATGATTGCAGATGGCTTTTTGTCGCTCATACGAAAGAACCGTATAATAAAGATATTGACAACGGTAAGGATGTAAGAATTACTGTTGACGGTGAATATAAGGTTACTATTTATGATACGGCAGACGGAGAAGAAAAAAGTGCTGATGTAACCTATAAAAACGGAAAAACAATTATTGAAGAGCATATATATGGCTATGATTCTGTGCTTTATAAATTAGAAAGCGGAAAACACGAGTCTGAAAAAGCCGAAAAAATATTATTTAATGAAGTGTATAAAACTCCGGATATGGTTGATTATACTCTTTCAGAAGAAAATGTATTGCTTCTTGATATGGCAGAATTTAAACTTGAAGGTGACGAGGAATTCTGCGAAAAGGAAGAAATTCTGAGGTTAGACAATGTATTAAGAGAAAGACTCGGGATTTTAAAACGCGGAGGCTCGGTAGTGCAACCGTGGGTTTACGGTGAAAAAGAGCCGATAACTAAGGTTACTCTTAAGTATACCTTTGAAAGCGAAATTAATTACAGCGGTGCTTTCTTGGCTTTGGAAGATGCAGATAAAGCAGAAATTGTATTTAACGGAAACCCTGTTAAAAATAATGTAACAGGAACTTTTGTTGATATTACAATTTTAAAGGTGGCACTTCCTGAAATTGTGAAGGGTACAAATGTACTTTTAGTTACTCTTCCGTTCGGAGAAACACAAAATCTTGAATCAATGTATGTTTTAGGTGGTTTTGGTGTTAGAGTAACGGGCAGAAATGCTGTAGTTACCGCTTTACCTGAGAAGCTTTTATTTGGTGATATTGTAAATCAGGGCTTACCATTCTTTGGCGGAAATATTACATATAATATTCCTGTGACGGTGAAAAACGGCAAAATTTCTGTTTGTGCGTCATTTTACAGAGGCGCGCTTATAACTGCCGCACTCGACGGTAAGGAATTCGGAAAAATTATATATCCGCCGTACTCTGCAGAGACAGTAGCTGAAAATAAAGAGCATATGCTTAATCTGACAGTTTACACAAACCGCAGTAATTCATTTGGTTCAATTCACCTCGTAAATGAAAAGGAAAGCTGGCAGGGACCGGATTCATGGAGAAGCAGAGGTAATAATTGGTCTTATGAATACATTCTCAAAAAGAGCGGTATTTTAATGACTCCTGAAATAAAGCTTTAATTGACATACAATTATATATAAGAATATTTTATATTAAATAAACACCGGCTGTAAGAATTTATGTTTTACATCCGGTGTTTTTATAGTCGTATATTGTCGAATGTCTTGTCAGATTGCATAAAAAGTTACAAATTTTAACTTTTTATGGGTGCAACTTGCGAAAAAAAGGTATAAAAACTTGACAAATGGGTTTAATTATAGTATTATCTCTTTGCATTTATTACAAAATTGTAACTTTTAAGGAGAAATTATGACAAAGAAATTAATATCTATAATTTTTGCGTTTATTTTGTCTATCAGTTCAGTTTCTATTTTAAGTGTAAACGCATCTGCAGCAAATAAAGATGTATCATATAATGCTGAGTCAGCTCTCAAATATGCAGAAGCTAATTGGAACAGCGGTGTTGGTCTTTGCGCAGAATTCGCATCAAGATGTATTCAGGCAGGCGGTATTAATGTTTTTCAACCGCGAGTAGTAAATTTATATAATGCACTTAACGGCAAATACGGAACTTCTCACAAGCTTGTTTTGACAGGCGGAACAAGAGGTTCTTTGAGAATGTCAGATAATGACGACAAAATAGGCAAGGGCGATTTAATATTTTATTTTTGCAACATCTGTAAATCGTTCAGCCACGTTGTAGTTTGCAACGGAGCAAACAGCGCAGGTTATATTCAGGACTATGCTCATAACAGTGCAGACAACGGTAGAAAACAGACATATACCTATGGTCATTGCGGTGGCAATAACTGGACTGTATATGGTATAGACTTATATGACGGTCCCGCAGTTTACGGTGAGAAAACAAATGTCGGCATACCTGAAATTTCTTCAGTACAAAATGCTGAGAGTGGCGTTGTAGTTAAATGGTCGGCTATTAAAAATGCTGATAAGTACAATGTTTACCGCAAAACAAACGGTGGCAGATGGCAGAGATTATCACAGGTTAAAACAACAAATTATACAGATAAAACCGCAGCTGACGGTGTAAAGTATTTTTATACTGTAAGAGCTATAGATAACAATATTTTAAGTCAGTATTTTGATGGAGAATCAGTTATTTCTCTTAAGGCTCCGACAGTTTCTGTATCAAATAAGTTGAAGTCTGTTACAGTTAAGTGGACAACTGTTAAAAATGCACAAGGCTATTATGTTTATAAGGCAAATGCCAAAAACAAGTGGATTAAAATCGCTACTGTTAAAGGCGGCTTGAAAACAAGCTTTATTGATGAAAATGTTGAAAACGGAAAGATATATAAATATACCGTTAAGGCTTATTCTGATAATGTATCAGGTGCATATTCAAACAAGGGTTCTTCTATAACCTACGTTGCTACTCCTTTTACATTTACAACAACAAAAAATAAAGATGGTTTGAAAATAAGCTTTTCTGATATTATAGGAGCAACAAGATACAGAGTATACAGAAAGATAAAGGGTGAAAGCACCTGGACTCCTATAGGTTACTCTTCAACCAACAGCTTTGTTGATAAAACAGGTGTTAACGGAAAAGTGTATGTTTATACTGCAAGAGCAATTAACGGAACAACCTACAGCGGGTACCTTAATAATGCAGTTACTTGCAAGTATGAAAAAAGTGCAAATCATTTAAATTCAACTCCCGGCAAAACATTAGTTAAAACTGTAAAATAAACAGATGGCTGTAATGTCGTGAATTGAAAAGAAAAGTTTTTTAAAATATGTATTCACATCACAATAATGTATTAAAAACCACCGATACTGCGTTATCGGTGGTTTTCTGCATTTAATGATTATATAATTATAAAACGAAGAATGCACAGCTGCCGGGAGCGAGTGTAACTTTACCTGAAACAGTTTTTCCTTCAAGTGGCGGGAGTTCGTCGCCCGGCAATAATTCCAACGGATTTCCGTTAAGAGTCATAACTCTGCTGCGAAGCTTACCCTGACCTTCAAGAATATAAGCCTCTGCTTCTTTTGGTAATTCAACTTCTGTTGTATCGGTTCTTGAGTTGTTTATAATAAGGTAAACAAGGCCTTCTTTTCCATCCTTTCTGCTGTGTGCGTAAACGTGCGCACCTTCGCGGATGCTTTCGCCTGTTTCAAAAACTTCCTTGCCCATAAGTCTGTTCCAGAGAAGAACGGCAAAATAATTAGGTCTCGGAATAAATGTACCATGCTCTAAGAAGCCGTAAGCAGAAGAGGCAAGTGTGTTATGGAAAATAATACCGTCAGTAACTGTTGAGAATTCACCAAGCTCATTAAGAGTACGTGGTACATCAAGATATGTCGGTGCCCAGGTGTTACCGCCGCAACCGGCATCACCCGATTCAGTAACCCACATCTGACCGTTTGGTACATACCTGTCACGGCGCTCAAGGTATTGCTTTGCACAAGAAGCAGCAGTTTCTAAGTACTGTTCTGTAAGACATGCAGATTCAGGCCAATGACCGCCCATTGCTGCACCGCGTTCAGAAACACCATTATAATAATGGTAACTGAAGACATCCATTTTTACTTTTTGGTCGCCTAAAAGATCTTCTGTAGTTACCATTTCCAATGCAGAAGCAATTCCGCCGCCGGCTTGGTCCATATCAATATTAAACAGATTTATATCACCGACAGTACAAGGACCTACAAAAAGGCAGTCAGGGTAATTCTCTTTAAGCCAGGCACCGAAAATATCGTGGTCGCGGGCATGGTCAGCAGCAGTATAACCCTGAGGCAAACCGCTTATAGCCATCATATTAGGCTCGTTAGTAAATTCAGCGGCATTAATCGGTACACCGTATTCTTTCGAAAATGAGAATAAAAGCTCTGCCTGCTCTAACGGGAAAGGTTCATCTGCACTGTGAATACCCGGGCAGTTAGCCATAGAAACCAATAATTTACCATCAATATGCTTTACAAAATCAAGCACACCAATCCATTGCTCTTTTGTAAGAAGATTCTGAAATCCTTCAGGAACCTGTCCGTTGCAATGCCCGTCAAAATCGTAATATGTTTTATTTGCCCACGTTCCTGAAACACGCACCCAGGCTGTGCCGAGCTCCTTCGCCATTTTACGCAGACGTGGGTTGTAAAGGTCAATCGGGTCATACCATTGCTGAAGATTACCCATATCCTGCCAGTTTTCAATTACCGGAAATTCCTCTGTTCCGTCAACCTGAGCATCGGTGTAAGCTGTCCAGAAGGTTCCGCCCGTAACCTCAGTCATTTCAATATTGTAGGAAACTAATCTTTCATCCATTTCACGGATTTTTTTAAGACCGTTTGCACTAAGTTTGACAAATTCTGCCATAATTTTCACCCTTTTTTAAAAGTTTTTGTTTATATTATACAGAACGCAAACGGAATTTACAAGTAGGGGATTTTACAGTTCATAAAAAATTTATAATCAGTAATATAAATTAAGGGTTGTTCATAAGAGATTTCTGTGATAAAATAATTCAGTAAATATTTAGAGGAGGTTAACAAATGGATTTATCATTTTCATATTTCTGGGCACAGATGATGGAAAATCCACTTCTGCTTCTGGCGGTCGGATTGACATTAGGTGTAATTCTTGTAAATGGTTGGACGGATGCACCAAATGCAATAGCTACCTGTGTAGTAACGCGCTGTCTTTCTCCGCGTTTAGCTATTCTTATGGCAGCGGTTTTTAATTTTTTAGGTGTTTTTATAATGAGTCTCATAAACTCAACTGTAGCACAAACAATAACTAAAATGGTTGACTTCGGCACAAATTCTCACGAAGCAATTGTAGCACTGAGTGCAGCCCTTTTTGCTATAGTTCTGTGGGCAGTGCTGGCATGGGTTTTCGGAATACCGACAAGCGAAAGTCACGCGCTTATAGCAGGACTTACAGGAGGAGCTATAGCAATTCACGGAGGACTTGGCGGAGTTAACGGTCAGGAATGGGTCAAGGTACTTTACGGACTCGTTATTTCTGTATTTTTAGGTTTCATTTTAGGCTTTGTTATATGTAAGATTGTTGTTGCAGTTTTCAGAAATATACAAAGAAATAAAACAGAGACTTTCTTTAAGTTTGCACAAATTGGCGGTGCTGCTGCAATGAGCTTTATGCACGGTGCGCAGGATGGTCAGAAGTTTATGGGTGTTATTCTTTTAAGCCTTTTACTCATTAACGGTCAGAGTGCCGAGAATGTAGAAGTTCAGATGCCTGTCTGGTTAATGGCACTTTGCTCTGTAATAATGGGACTCGGAACTTCAATCGGTGGTAAAAAAATAATAAAATCTGTCGGAATGGATATGGTTAAGCTCGAAAAATACCAGGGATTTTCTGCGGATTTAGCGGCATCGGTATCACTTTTAATAAGCTCAGTATTTGGTATTCCTGTTTCAACAACACACGCAAAAACTACTTCTATTATGGGTGTAGGTGCAGTCAGAAGATTAAGCGCAATTAACTTTTCTGTTGTAAAGGAAATGGGTGTAACCTGGATTCTTACATTCCCCGGTTGTGGTCTTATAGGATTTATTATGACAAAAATATTTATGGCGATTTTTTAATTTGAAAAGAGAGGAAGTTTATTATGGCAAACAAGGCAGATAAATTTTATTATAATAACTTTTTACAGGCAGTTCAGTGTTGTATTGATGCTGCGTGCTTTTTAGAGGAAACATTTAATAATTATGATGTTGAAACACTTAAAGATAATATAATTAAAATGCACGAATTTGAGCATAAGGCAGACGGTGTTCACCATGAAATGTCTGCAGCTCTTGCAAAGGCTTTTGTTACACCGTTGGACAGAGAGGATATGGCAAGAATAAGTGCAGATATTGATGAGGTAGCAGATACAATCGAAGAGGTTTTACAACGTCTTTATGTAGACGAGGTAAAAGAAATCCCACAATCCTTTAAGGTGTTTGCAGGTAAAATTGTAGAATGCTGTAATCTTTTAAAGAATGTTTTAGAAGAGTTGCCGACATTTAAAAAACCTAAAAAGTTAAAAGAGATGATTCTGGCGCTCGGTGCTCTCGAAGAGGAATGCGACAAGCTCTATTTAGAGGAAACTTTAAATTTAAGAAAAGAAAACACCGATGTTCTTTTGATTATCGCTTTAAGAGATACACTTTACAAATTAGAACGTTGTGCAGATGCGTGTGAGCACGTGTGCGACGACATAGAAATGATAGTAATGAAAAACACTTAAAATAAACGGTGCTGTAGAAACTGAACTGCCCCAATTTGTGCGGACAGTACAAAAAAGGACCACTATGGTAGATAATATTAAATTTTAAGCAATATACTGACTTCGGTATTCCATCGGAGTCAGTTTTGTTTTAAGTTGAATTCTTTCGTTGTTGTAGA
>JAFVWD010000244.1 GCA_017501865.1 Clostridia bacterium
CAAGCATAAAAACCCCTCTAATTTTTAAACTCATTTTCTTTTATGTAATCAATTAAAGCACTTAAACTTTTTGAAACCCATTTATTTTTATGGTAAATCAGCTGTTTCCATATATCTGTTTCAACATCTGTAACATTCAGAAACACCAATGCACCGTTATCCACCTTTTCTTGCGTAACAAAATCGGGCAAGTATGAAATTCTGTCAATACTGTTTGCAACCAATTCAGTAATAATATCGGTACGCCCAACTTCAAGAACAGGTAAAATTTCTATTGATTTCTTAGCTAAAGCTTTATCTAAAATTCTTCTGTAACCCATTTCTTTTTCGGTTAAAATAAACTGAAATTCTAACAAATCATTTATTGACAGCTCCGTTCTGTCAGATAAAGGCGAGCTTTTACTTGTTACAAAGTGCATCGGAATATGCTCCTCTTTTGCAATAATATAGTCGCTCTTATAAATATGATTATCGAGTGTAACCATAATATCAGCTTCATTCCTGTCAAGCATTTCGAACATATCACCTGTATCAGCCGCCGTAAACTTTAAAGAAACCCCCGGATATTCACTATGAAAACTATTGTAATTAGTCATAAGCATATCTTCACACACAGAATCAGGGGCTACAAGGTGAATTTCTCCCTTCACTTCTCTGTCAGATTCAAGATTTTGCCTGAATTCATCTGTCAGTCTGCAAACATTATGTGCGTAAACAAGGAGCTCTCTGCCACGCTCAGTTAATGTAATTGTATGATTTATTCTTTCAAACAAAAGGCAATCAAGCTCTGTTTCCAATTGCTTAATCTGAAATGAAACTGTTGACTGTGAATAGCCTAACACCTCTGCAGCCTTTGTAAAGCTGTTAAGCTCCGCAACCTGCAAAAAAGACATTAAATTGCGAATTTCCATAATAACCTCCTGTCAAATTCATCTTATCGTCCGTAAATCGAGTTTTTCGATGATAATCATTAAAACTATTTGTTTTATTTATTATGCAAAGTATTATATACTAACCTACGGATAAATTCAATAGTGAGAGAGGATTTTAAATATGTCAGAAATCAAATTTTATTCAAGACCAAAAGTACCGGTTGAAATGCACAAAGTAAAAATTGTTCAAAAGCTCAATCTTCTTCCTGCAAAGGAACGTTTAAAAAAGATGCAAGATGCCGGTTTTAATACATTTATGCTTCATAATGGCGATATCTTTATGGATATGCTTACTGACTCAGGTGTTAATGCTATGAGTGATAATCAGCAAGCTGCTATGCTCCGTGCAGATGATGCTTATGCAGGTAGCGAAACATTCTACCGCATGCACGATAAATTAGAAGAAATTTTCGGCATAAAGCACCTTCTTCCTACCCACCAGGGCAGAGCCTGTGAGCACATTATTGCGCAGCATTTTGTTAAGCCTGACAGTTGTGTAATTATGAACTACCACTTCACCACCTCAAAAGCACACGTAACAAGACTTGGTGGTAGAGTTGAAGAACTCGTTAAAGATGAGGGGTTAATTGTTAAAAGTGACCTTCCTTTCAAAGGTAATATTGATTTAGACAAGGTTAAAGCTTGCATAGAAAGAGAAGGTGCAGATAACATTGCATTCTTAAGACTCGAGGCAGGTACCAACCTTATAGGCGGACAACCAATTTCTTATGAAAATATGAAAGATGCAACAGAGCTTGCGAAATCTTACGGAATTACAACTGTCTTAGATGCTTCTCTTTTACAAGACAACCTTTATTTTATAAAGACAAGAGAAGAATCTATGAAAGATAAAACTATTCCTGAAATAACAAGAATGGTCGCAGACCTTTTTGATATGATTTACTTCTCAGGTAGAAAATTCGGTTTCGGCCGTGGTGGCGGAATACTTATAAGAGATGAACAGCTTTTCCATGATATGGAAGACTATGTAACTATGTTTGAAGGCTTCCTTACATATGGCGGTATGTCAGTAAAAGAAATGGAAGCTCTTATAATCGGATTTGAAGAAACTATGGATTTTGATATTATTTCACAAGGTCCGCAATTCATTAAACATTGTGTTTCTATTCTTGATGAAATGGGTGTTCCTATGGTTACACCGGG
>JAFVWD010000245.1 GCA_017501865.1 Clostridia bacterium
GGCTGTCAGTAGAAGCAACAGTAACAGTCATTTCTGTTTTAGCTCTTTCTTCAAGAGTTGGGTTTATAACATACTTACCGTCAACAAGACCGAGAGAAACACTTGAAACAGGGCCATCCCACGGAATATCTGAAATAGCAATAGCGGTTGAAACACCCCACATAGCAGCAATTTCAGGTGAGCAGTCAGGGTCAACTGACATAACGGTAGCAACAACAGAAACATCGTTTCTCATATCCTTAGGGAAGAGTGGGCGAATAGGTCTGTCAATAACACGTGAAGTAAGTACAGCCTTTTCTGATGCCTTACCTTCACGTCTGCCGAAAGAGCCCGGAATTCTGCCTACTGAGTAAAGCTTTTCTTCAAAATCTACAGAGAGAGGGAAGAAATCAACACCTTCTCTCGGCTTCGGAGCCATAGTAGCAGTACAAAGTACTTCTGTTTCGCCGTAACGAACAAGACAAGCGCCGTTTGCAAGGCCTGCCATTTTACCGGTTTCAATTACAAGCTTTCTACCGGCAACTTCTGTTTCGAATACTCTGAATTCATTAAACATAATTTTTACCTCTTTTAATTTATTTTCACCTACCGGTTATGAGGTTTAGCAACAAAGAAAAACCGGAAAAATTTTCAGACTTTTCTTTATCGCTAATACCTGAAACAGTAGGATTTTAACAAGATTTTTCTAAGTTGAAAAACTACGAACGGGACAAACGGAAAACCGTTTGCCCCGATGTTGGCAATTATTTACGAAGGCCAAGACGTGCAATAATAGCACGGTAACGTTCGATGTCGTTCTTTTGAAGGTAAGCAAGAAGGTTTCTTCTGTGACCAACCATTTTAAGAAGACCGCGACGTGAGTGATGGTCCTTGTGGTTTTCTTTAAGATGTTCATTAAGATCGTTAATTCTCTTAGTGAGAACAGCGATTTGAACTTCAGGAGAACCTGTATCTCCTTCGTGAGTAGCATACTCTTTGATAATTGCTTGTTTTTCTGCTTGTGTCATAATTTTCACCTCATTCTTTTATTAACCCAACCGACTCAGCAAAAGGTAGGTGAAACACTCAGAATGAGTTTACTCCTTGCACCGTGTCAGAAGGACTTTGCTATTCTAACACAAAACTTCTGTTTTGTAAAGAATATTTTTAAAATAATTTGAATTAGTCTTCGTCATCGCCGCAGCAATCGCAACCGCAGTCACAATCACAGTCTTCAAAATCAATGTCGAGTTCTAATTTTTCACCGCATTCAGGGCACTCAATGAATTCTTCATCGAACATGCTCTCATCAAGATAAATTGCTTCACCGCAAGAAGGACATTCAACTTCATATAATTCGTCGCCTTCGTCATCGCAGTAGCAAAAATCGTCTTCTTCGTCATAAATGAATGCTTCAAGCTCATCAAGGTCCTCGTCAATGCAATCAACATATTCCTCAACAGCTGCAAGGTCCTCGTCTATGTCGTTAACTGTAAGAGCCATATCTTCGAGAACGTCGAACATAGCCTCAAAAAGTTTGGTTTCTTTTGCATCCTTATTAAGATCCATTCCTTCATAAAGACCTTTAAGGTAAGCAACTTTTTCTGTAAGTGTCATAGTAAAAACCTCCTTAAATTGCTATATATAATATAGTATTTAAAACAAAATAAAATAAGTCAAAGAGTTTTTATGCTCTTGAGAGATACTCGCCTGTTCTTGTATCAATGTTAATGCTTTCGCCTTCATCAATGAAAAGAGGAACTTTAATCTCAGCACCTGTTTCAAGAGTAGCAGGCTTTGTAGCATTAGTAGCTGTATCGCCTTTGAAGCCCGGGTCAGTCTGAGTTACCTGAAGAGTAACGAATGTTGGCGGTTCAACACCGAAAACATTACCTTTGTAAGAAAGGATTTTACAAACCATATTTTCTTTAACGAATTTGAAGTTGTCATCAAGGTTTGAAGCATCAACAGGAACCATATCATAAGTTTCCTGATCCATAAAGTAGTAAAGACCGCCGTCTTCATAAGAATATTCCATTTCTTTTCTTTCAATGAAAGCAGTAGGGAATTTGTCAGTAGGGCTGAAAGTTTTTTCAACAACACTACCGTTGATTACATCTCTGATTTTTGTACGAACAAAAGCCGCACCTTTACCCGGTTTAACGTGTTGGAATTCAATAATTGAATAAACTTTGCCTTCCATTTCAAATGTTACGCCGTTTTTAAAATCGCCTGCTGTTACCATAAAATTTTTCCTCCGAATAATAAATATTATTTATTTTCATACACCATAATATTACACTAAATAAAGAGTATTTTCAAGTGATTTTCAATATTTTAATGAAAATAGGGGCAAATAGTGTAAATTATTCCTCGTTTTCTACCTCTAAAAGCTTAATTCCCAGCTCTGCGAGCTGAACACCGTCAACAGGTGAAGGACATTCAGTCATAGGCTCAGAAGCATTTTGTACTTTAGGGAATGCAATAACATCGCGAAGACTTTCTGCTCTTAAGAGCTGCATTACGAGTCTGTCAAGACCTATACCCATTCCGCCGTGTGGTGGTGGACCGTATTTAAATGCATCAAGAAGATATCCGAATTTCTGGTAAGCTTCTTCCTGAGAAAGACCAAGAAGCTTAAAAATTCTGCCCTGAAGGTCAGAGTCTGTTATACGTATAGAGCCTGAAGAAAGCTCAATTCCGTTAAGCACAAGGTCGTAAGCCTTTGCACGTACAGAGCCTTTATCTGTTTCAAGGTAATCAAGACATTCATCAAGCGGAGCAGTAAATGGGTGGTGCATAGCAACAAACTGTTGTGTGTCTTCATCCCAGTCAAAGAACGGGAATTCTACAATCCACAAAAGATTGAAGCCGTCACCTATAATATCAAGCTTCTTTGCAGCTTCACATCTTACTGCGCCGAGTGTGGAAAGAACAGAGCTTGTTTTTGTATCTGCAATTATAAATACAACGTCGCCTTTTTCTGCGTTCGCTTTTGTTAAAATTGCGTTCATTTCACCCTCGGTCATAAACTTAGCGAATGAAGAAGCAATTCCGTCATCTGTAAGACGAATCCAAGCAAGACCTTTTGCACCTATACCTTTTACAAATTCTGTCAGCTTGTCCACTTCTTTTCGTGTGTAAACATTAACTGCATTTTTAGCGGTAATACCTCTTACTGAGCCACCGCCTTCAATTGCTGAAGTGAATACGGAGAATTCTGAATTTTTTACATCGTCGGTAAGGTCAAAAATTTCCATACCGAAGCGGGTGTCAGGCTTATCTGAGCCGTAGCGCTCCATTGCCTCTTTATAAGTGAGTCTTGGGAGAGGGAGAGGAATATCTATACCGAGAGTTTCCTTGAAAACTCTTGCCATATAGCCTTCGCCTATGCTGAGAACATCCTCCATATCAACAAAAGACATTTCAAGGTCAATCTGAGTGAATTCAGGCTGACGGTCAGCTCTTAAATCCTCATCACGGAAGCAACGGGCAATTTGCATATAACGGTCAAAGCCTGCAACCATTGAAAGCTGTTTATAGAGCTGAGGTGACTGAGGCAATGCGTAAAAGCTTCCGTTGTGAATACGGCTCGGAACCAAGAAGTCGCGTGCTCCTTCAGGAGTTGACTTTATAAGCATAGGTGTTTCTATTTCAATAAATCCGTTTTCGTCAAAGTAGTCACGAGTAATTTTTGTAAGCTTGTGGCGGAATAAGATATTGTTCTGAAGATCAGGTCTTCTTAAATCGAGGTAACGGTATTTAAGACGTGTGTTTTCTGAAGTTTTACAGTTTTCCACAATTTCAAACGGAGGTGTCTCACTCTTTGAGAGAATTCTTAAATCCTTTACATCAATTTCAATATCACCTGTAGGTAAATCCGGGTTTTTTGAAGAACGTTCCTTTACAATACCCTTAGCCATAAGAACATATTCATTTCTTGCAGAAAATGCCTTCTCGAAAATTTCCTTGTCAGTGTTTTCGTCAAATGCAAGCTGAACAATACCTGTTTTATCACGGAGGTCAATGAAAATAAGTGAGCCTAAATCGCGTTGCTTTGCAACCCAACCGCAAACAGTTACCTCCTGAGAAATATTTTCTTTTCTTAAATCAGAACAATAGTGCGTTCTTTTAAGTCCTATCATATTATCCATATATTTTTGTTCCTTTCGGATTATTTCAAGTTAATTTTTTTGTTTATGAGGAAGGTCATCGGGAAATGAAGAGCGACAGAAGCAGCTATATTGACAACAGCACTTGTCAGTCTGAAATTCATTGTTGAATCTGATGTTACAGATTCAGATGTAAATAAAATGGATGTCTCTGAAATTATAATGTTTACAGGGAGAGCATCAGAAATAGTGCCACTGAGGCTTAATATACCGCCTATCAATACAAAGAAGAATGTAATTGTACCGAATTTTCCGAAAGAACTGAGTGGCTTGATTTGTGAAAGCGTAAGAGAAAAATACATACATTGAACGAGTAAGAGAATTATTGCTGCGAATAAAATACAGGCAATAATTACACCCAATGTAATTGTCTTTATGGTAGGCGCACCGAAAACATTCAGCAGGCTGTCAATTGTTTCAGCAAGCTGATCACCCAAAATGACTTTTATCTGGTAAAGCCATAAAACGAGTGAGCCTATAAGAAGAGCATAGACTGAAAAAATCCAGATTAAACCCGAAACAGTCTTGGAAATAAGCAAGGTTGAAGTTTTTACAGGTAAAGTAAGTGTAAGGTAGCCGGCTTTGCCGAACATGGTGTTGTTGAACATAAGCGCTACGGTTATGAGAGTTGTTACGCTTGCAACAAGAAGCGCAAGGCACACAAGACCGCCACATATAACCTTTGGCTTTGTTTCGTCAATTACGTTTGCACCTATTTCAAAAACAACAACAGCTATAAGAGCACAGTAATATATTGCAGAAACAGAGAACCACTGAGCTTTAAGGTCATTTTTTAAAAGCTTACCAAACATTGGAAAACACCTCCTTAAAGACATCGTCAATAGACTTTCCGTCACTTGTTACTTCTTCAACAGGTTTGTTAAGAAGAACTTTACCGCCGCCTATAAAAAGTGCATGAGTAAACACAGACTGAAGGTCATTAATTAAGTGCGTTGACATAAGAAGAGTTGATTTGTTTGTGTAGTTCTGCATTATAAAATTAAGTATTGAATCTCTTGTTGCAGGGTCGACACCGCCCATAGGCTCATCAAGAATATAAAGCTCTGCTTCGCGTGACATTGTCAGAGAGAGAAGAAGCTTTTCCTGCATACCCTTGGACATTGTTTTTGATTTCTGTTTTTCAGGCAATGAAAAACGTTTTAACATCTCAAGAGCCTTGTTTTTGTCAAAGTCCTTGAAGAAATCGTTAAAATAGTCAACTGCGTCTATGTTACGCATCCAGTCGTGAATGAAGGTCTGCTCAGGAAGATAAGCAGTGAGCGCCTTTGTTTTATCACCTGGAGTAAAGCTGTTTATAGCTACAGAGCCCTTGTAATCGTGAATAAGGCCTGTAAGAATTTTCATAAGAGTAGATTTACCGCAACCATTAGGCCCGAAAAGACCTATGACTTCACCCTTAGGTAAAGAGAATGAAATATCATTCAGAACAAGATGGTCACCGTAAGACTTAGAAAGATTATTTACCTGAATAATTTTCTCGCTCATTTAATCACCTTTCCGGAATTAAAAACAAATTTTTAAACTAAATATATATTTTACACATATATGTGGGAATAGTCAAGAATTAAGAGTGAATAAAAACAATATATTTTTTTAATATATTGAAAATTTTTCAGTCTTTGTGTATAATATTTCAGGTGCAGAAGAATTTACGGATTTTTGGGGGTTCAATATGCAAATTGACTTTGATTCGCTCGGTACAAAAATTGCCAGAAGACGGCGCGAGCTCGGACTTAAACAGAACGAGCTTTCAGAAATGCTCGGTATTTCAAACAATTATCTTTCAAATATAGAAAACGGACACTCTATACCAAGTCTTGAGGTTTTTTCAGATATATGTATTAAATTGAGAATTACACCCGATATGCTTCTTCTCGGAGTTATAAGAATAGATAATGTTCCTGAAAATATTAAAGATAATTTGAAGCTTTGTACTAATAAAGAATTAAAATTTATAGATACTATGGTACAATGTATTCTCAATTCGAGAGACAGCGACGGTGTGAATAATGAAATTACTTATTTGTGATGACAGTCAGATTACACTTGACTTAGTGTCATTGCTCGTAGATATTTTTGAGAAAAAACGCGGAATAACCTTTGAAAAGGATATAAGAACATCAGGCGATTTTATTTTGGAAGAAAAAAACAGCTACGATATAGCAATAGTAGATGTTGAAATGCCCGGTATAAGCGGAATTCAGCTTTCACAGAGGCTTAAGGAAATAAATCCGAGAGCTTGTATAATTATTTTGACCGCTTTTCAGAATTACCTTGATTATGCAATGAAAATTCAAGTGTTCAGATATTTGTCAAAGCCGCTTGACAAAAACAGATTTTTCAGAAATTTGGAAGAAGCGGTTGAAGAGTATAACAATACAAATAAAAAGCTGACACTTAAAAGTAATGACAGCTTTACAGTTGTCAATACGGGCGACATTCTTTATATGGAAAAAAGAGCAGGCGGAACCACGGTAGTAACCGTAAACGGTGAGCTTGAAGTAAAAGAGAAGCTTGAGGAATGTGCTGAGCTTATAAATCAACCTGCAGCATTTGTATATTCCCATAACAGTGTTATAGTTAATTTACAGAATGTAGTAAATTTTGATAAGTCTTTTGTAACACTTCAGAAGAATGAAACAGAGACAGTAAAAGCATATATGTCGCAACGAAAATACAAGGAATTCAAAGAGAATTTTATGCGATTTGTAATGGGAAAGTAAAAAAATTAAAAAATTTTAAAAAATGTGCTTGACATACGAAAAAAATTATGTTATATTGTTCAAGCATTAAGCGCTGGTGTAGCTCAGTTGGTAGAGCAGCTGATTTGTAATCAGCAGGTCGGGGGTTCGAGTCCGTCCACCAGCTCCATTTTTTTAAATTAAATATGGGAGTGTTCCCGAGTGGCCAAAGGGGGCAGACTGTAAATCTGTTGGCACCGCCTTCGGTGGTTCGAATCCACCCGCTCCCACCAAAGTCAAATTATCCGAACCTTGTCATCAATGGTGACACGTTCGGGTTTTTGATTTTTATGGAGTATTGTGTGTAGTATTCAAATACTGTGACTACCATATAAACTGAAGAAGAAATGCATATATGCCGTCTGCAAAAAAGTAGGCGGCATAAAATTATTTTCAGCTAAACTTTAACCAAACAATATTTCTTTCCACTATATAAGTGAATCATCGATGATGCAAAAGACGAGGAGGTGTGATAATGGAAAAAAGAGAACTTGATATTAAAATGACCGATATGGCAAAATCAATACTATCATATTGTATGGCTAGAACCTCTAACCATTTTGAAGCTGAGGATTTAGCACAAGATATTATAGTTGAGATTTATAAATCTGCTGATAATATTCGTAATGCAGATGCTTTTTACGGCTTTATGTGGGCGGTTGCAGGTAATGTATATAAGCAATGGTGCAAGAAAAAAGCTAAAAATAAAGAGTGTGAAATTACGGATGATTTGTTTAATGTTGCAGAATTCTTGGATAATGAAAGAGAAGACTTGAATCTTTTGAGACGAGAATTAGCATTACTTTCCGAGAAATATCGTAAGGCGGTTGTTTTATATTACATTGAAAACAAATCTTGTTCGGAAATATCCAAACACCTCTCAATCAGTGAAAGCATGGTTAAATA
>JAFVWD010000246.1 GCA_017501865.1 Clostridia bacterium
ACAACTTGAAGTTTGTTTAATTTATTGTATCACAAAATAATACTTATAACAATAAAAAATTCTTGATTTTCTCTTCCTACAGTAGTATGATAAAATCGTAAAATTGTGCGAAGAAATTTGTAAATAAGAAGGAGCGATTTTATGAAAAGAACTTTATGTTTATTTTTAGCATTGATTCTTGCAGTCGGCATTTGTTTTAGTGCCCCTGTAACAATTACTGCTTCGGCGGCTGATAGTGTAAGTTATGTTGACTACACTTGGGACGAAGAAAGCAAGACGTTATCAAGCGAAACGAAATCGGTTGATACATATACCGAGATTACCTCGACAACCACAGAGATGACAAGTGGCTGGTATGTGGTAAACGGTGAAGTCACGGTTGCCGAGCGTATGACGGCAACGGGCGAGGTGCATCTCATTTTGGCAGACGGGGCACATCTGACCGCAAGCGAGGGCATTACCGTCAACGAGGGCAATTCCTTGTACATATACGGGCAGTCCTCGGATGAAAGCACTATGGGTAAGCTTACGGCAACAACAACAACAACCGACTATGATGCCGCGATTGGAAGTTTGAAAGCCAATCATGCCGGAAATATTGTGATAAACGGCGGTAATATCAATGCATCTGCGTCTGCGAGTGGTGATGGTGCAGCTATCGGTAGCGCTGGATCTCGCGGTGGATATCAGATCACGATCAATGCAGGTGTTGTTACTGCCACCTCAGGCAACAGTTCGGCTGCCATCGGCAGTGGTAACAGCGGTGGCGATGGTGCTGTTTGGGGTACTGTTCATTCTATATGCATAAACGGCGGTGTCGTAAACGCAACAGTGACGGCTAATGGCGGTGCCGCTATTGGCGGTGGAAGTTCGTTTGATGGCGGTGATATCACCATCACCGGAGGAACCGTGACGGCAACAAACGAAGGTGCAGGTGCTGCCATCGGCGGCGGTATGTATGGAAGCGGCGGAAACATCACCATTACAGGCGGCAACGTAACTGCAACCTACACCGACTCAGTTTATTACGGAGTGGCGATCGGAGCGGGATACTATGGAGAGAGTGCAGGAAATATTCTCATCACAGGGGGAACCGTAACCGCTACGTCAACGCGTGGATGCGGCATTGGCGTATTCCCTGGTGATAATGGCAGAATTGTCATTCTCGGCGGCACCGTGAACGCATCGGGTAGCGGCACCGTGCATATCAACGCAGGTGCTTCCGGCTCTATGATGTTAGTTGACGGCACTACCGTCACCTTAAGCGGAGATTTTACACTGCAAACAGATTTTGTACTTTCCGAGGGATATACACTCGAAATTTCTGAGGGTGCAACCCTAACAATCCCCGAAGGCGTAACTCTTACGCTTCCCGAAGAATATACGCTTATAAGCAACGGCACCGTCAATGCAGTAGGTACTGTTAACTGTATCACACATAAGTATATAAAAGGTGTGTGTATTTGCGGTTTTGAGTGTAACCACGTGGGTGGAACTCCTACGTGTACGGCACCGGCTGTATGCACAATTTGTGGCACAGGTTATGGTGAAGTTGACTCAACCAATCACAACTGGGAAAATGGTGTCTGCACTTATGGATGCAATACCATTCACGAACCGCACGATTGGAGTGGCAAAGATAGCATTTGCACAGTCTGCGGAGCAACTTGTACACACACCGGTGGCGAAGCAACCTGCACCGAAAAGGCAGTTTGCACCATCTGCGGCGCAAGCTACGGAGACTTTGCACCTCACACCTACGAAAACGGTAAATGTACAGTTGCAAATTGCGAAAATGCTTGTGCTCACGAAACTATAACTGACGGTGTTTGTGTGACTTGCGGTGGTAAGCATTGCGGTAATACTGAAAACGACAAGGTTGTGTGGTTCTGTGATGCTACTGAGTATGCTCCTGGTGATGAAACATTATCAATTTTAACAATTACAGGTAAAGGTGATTTAGCTGGTTATACAATCGGGGAAGCACCCTGGGAAACTCATCGTGAATCTATAGTAGGTATTGATATAAAGGATGGTGTTACCTCAATTGGTAATGGTACTTTTTGCGGATGTGTATCTCTTACAGCAGTAATAATCCCGGGTAGTGTAAAAACAATCGGAGGTGGCGCTTTTACCGGATGTGAATCGCTTAGTAATGTAAGAATTTCTGAGGGTGTAACATCAATCGGAAACTATGCTTTTGAAAATTGTACTCGGCTTAAAGAAATAACAATTCCAAAGAGTGTAGAAACAATTGGTGAACATGCTTTTAACTCCTGCACAATGCTTATGACGATCACTATTCCTCAGAATGTAACAGTAATTGGTGAGGGCGCATTTTGCAATTGCACCAGACTTACTGAAATAAATGTAGATGAAGGTAATACTACATACTCAAGTGAAGACGGTGTTCTTTTTAATGAAGGAAAAACAGAATTGATTTGTTGCCCTGCAGGTAAAGCAGGTGACTACGAAGTACCTTCCTATGTAACAAGTATTTCTAATTATGCCTTTTCATCCCGTGGAGATTTTTTTGCAGTAACAATACCTGTGAGTGTAACAACAATTGGCGATTATGCTTTTGAGGGTAGCCAAAATGTAAATTTAATAGTTGAACCCGGTTCAGAAACTCACAAATTTGCAAAAACAAATAGCATACCATATATTTTCAACGGATGTATTACAAAAGAGGAAACTGATCAGATTGAAAAATTACTCTTTACTCTTAATGCAGATAGTGAAAGTTATTCTGTAACTTTCTGTGATGCACACATCTCAGGTGCACTCAATATCCCTGCGACTTACAACGGTAAGCCTGTAACTGAAATTGGTAATTATGCTTTTGAAAATTGTACATCACTTGCATCAGTAACAATTCCTGATACTATAACAACAATTGGTGCCGTGGCTTTTTGCAAATGCTCAAGCCTTAGTTCAATAACAATTCCAAAAAATGTAACAACAATTGGTGATTATGCTTTTCTTGGTTGTGCTGAACTTTCTTCAATAACTGTTGATGATAATAATAATTATTACTCAAATAGCGAAGACGGTGTTCTTTTTGATAAGAATAAAGAAAACTTGATTTGTTACCCGGCAGGCAAAACTGAAACAGGTTATACTGTTCCGAAAAGTGTAATAACAATTGGTGAAGGTGCTTTTATGGATTGTATTGCACTTACATCAGTAACAATCGGGGAAGACGTAGAAATAATTGGTATAGAGGCTTTTTATGGTTGTACTGCACTTGAAACAGTAACAATTCTTAATAGTGAAACTGTAATAAAGACAAATGTTTTTTATGAATGTAATGCTCTCACTACTGTAAATGCACCTTGTGATTGGGATGAAAACAAATATGCATTTGATGAGGGCGTGCTGAAAATTGCAGAACATGTAACCACAAGTCCGGCAACCTGCATATCAAAAGCGAAATGTTCAGGTTGTGGTGAATATGGTGACTTTGCCGACCACACCTACAAAAACGGTAAATGTACTTTTGCAAATTGCAACAACGCTTGTGCTCACGAAACTATAACTGACGGTGTTTGTGTGACTTGCGGTGGCAAATACTGTGGTGCTGACAAAACTAAAGACAAGGTTGTGTGGTTCTATGAAGAAGCAACAACAACCTTAACAATTACAGGTAAAGGTGCTATGGCGGATTATGATTCTTCTGATATGCCTTGGAATGACTACAAAAGCAGAATAACAGATATTGTTATTGGGAATGGTGTAACAGCAATTGGAACTTATGCTTTTACCGGGTACGAAAACCTTGAATTTGTAATACTCCCCGATGGTTTAAAAGCAATCGGAGACAATGCTTTTAAGGGCTGCTCATCTCTTTCGTCATTAGCAATTCCTCATACTGTAACGACAATTGGCAGCTCAGCTTTTTATAATTGCGCCTATATAACTTTAATAGTCGAGATTGGTTCTCGTGCTCATTCTTATGCAAAAGAAAATTATATAAGATATTTGTTGGATGATTATGATGAAACTGAAATAGCAGATGTTGAAAAAATATTCTTTGACGAAATAAGTAATGATAATAATGATAATAGTGAGGTAATAGCATATGCTGTAACAGGCTGTGACGAAAAAATCTCAGGTGATATCAGAATTCCTGCTTCTTATAACGGCAAACCTGTAACAGAAATTGATGCGGATGCTTTTGCAACTTGCACAGAACTTACATCGGTAATAATCCCAAAGAGTGTAACAACAATTGGTGAAAATGCCTTTGCAAACTGTGATACTCTTAACTCAGTAGAAATTTTTGGTAATGTAACAATAATTGGTGCACATACTTTTGAGTATTGTATGTCTCTTTTTTCAATAACAATCCCGGAGAGTTTAACAGAAATTGGTGAAAATGCTTTTGCTTATTGTAATAATCTTACATCAATAACAATTCCTGAGGGTGTAACAACAATTGGCGATAAGGCTTTTTCAAATTGTACAAAACTTGAAACTGTAACAATTGGAAAAAGTTTAACAACAATTGGTGAAGGTACTTTTGCTTATTGTAACAATCTTTCATCAATAATAATTCCAAATAGCGTAACAACTATAGGAAAGAATGCTTTTGATAGTTGCACAAAACTTGAATCTGTAACAATTGGTAATGCTGTAGAAAAAATTGATGTTGGTACATTTAGTAATTGCACATCACTTGAAACAATAAAAATACCTGATAGTGTACAAATTATTGGTGATTATGCTTTTGATTCTTGTGAGAGCCTTAAATCTGTAACAATTGGTGAAAAAACAGAAACAATTGGCGGATATGCTTTCAGAGATTGTAGTTTACTTGGAGAAATTAAAATACCTGATAGTGTAAAAACAATTGGTAATTATGCTTTTGATAATTGTATTTCACTCGGAACAGCAATAATCGGTAATGAGGTAAAAACTATAGGTGATTCTGCTTTCGGTAATTGTGTGAACCTTAAATCTTTAACAATCGGTAAAGCTGTAGAAACAATTGGCGAGCTTGCATTTCAGCAATGCCCGTTACTCACCGAAATTGTAATTCCTGCAAGTGTAACAAAAATTGGTGAAAATGCTCTTATTGGGTGCTCCGGCTTAAAATACATTTTCTTTGAAGGTACAGAAGAAGCACAAAAAGATGTGGCTGATTCAATAGGCATAGCAACAAATGTCCACTATGGTTCTTCTACACATACATTTGAAGAAAATTATACAGTAGATGTAGAACCTACCTGTACTGAAAAAGGTAGTGAATCTCAGCATTGCAAATATTGTGAATTAACGCAAAATGAGAGAGATGTTAAAGAAAACGGTCACACATCAGTAAATGGCGGTAAAATAGATGTTCATACAAAGTGCGATGTTTGTGGTGTGACATTATCTTCCGAGCACGAATTTACAAAGACTGTTATAAAAGCACCAACCTGCACAAGTCAGGGTGTGGAAACCTGGACTTGTGAATGTGGTTACAGTGAGACAACTAATGTTGAAGAGATAGATCACAATTTTGTAAATCACGACGGTAAGGTTGCAACATGTACTGAAGATGGATATTATCCATACCAGACCTGCACAACCTGTGATTACACAACATATCACGTTGACCCTGCCAAAGGTCACGACATTGTAATTGACAAAGCAGTAGAAGCAACCTGCACAAAAACAGGTCTTACAGAAGGCTCACATTGTACTCGTTGTGATGACGAAACAGTTAAGCAAGAGGTTATTCCTACAAAAGCTCACACAGAAGTAACAGTAACCGGTAAAGCGGCAACTTGTACAGAAACAGGACTTACAGATGGTAAAAAATGTTCTGTATGTGGTACAACAACAGTAAAGCAAGAAACAATTGCTAAAAAAGCTCACACAGAAGTAACAGTAACCGGTAAAGCGGCAACTTGTACAGAAGCAGGTCTTACAGATGGTAAAAGGTGTTCAGTATGTGATGAAATAATATCAGACCAAAAAGTAATTTCTGCGCTCGGACACGATTACAGTAAGGATTTCACAATAGACAAGGCAGCAACATACACAGAAAATGGCTCGAAGTCAAAGCATTGCAGCAGGTGCGATGCAAGAACAGAAGTGACTGTAATCAAAAAAAAGGTTTTAGCAACACCGGTAGTATCTTTCAAACCAACCGCAGGCGGTATGAGAGTAACCTGGAATAAAATAAACGATGCAGAAAGCTACACGGTTTACAAGAAAATATATAACGCAAAAACTAAAAAATGGTCAGTCTGGTCAAAGATAAAAACAGACTTGACAGCTACAGGCTATACAGATACAGCTGTAAAACCGGGTGAGAATTATAAATACACAGTTAAGGCAGTAAAAGGAAAAGCGACAAGCAGCTTTAAAACACTTAACGGTAAAAAATATAATGTAACACCTGTAGTAACAGCGGTAAATGCAAGTAACGGAATAAAAGTAACTTGGAGCACAGTAGCAAATGCAACGGGTTACGCAGTTTACTCTTCAAGCTATAATGCGAAAACTAAAAAGTGGAGCAGCTGGAAAAACAGAGGAACTGCAGGTAAAAATAAAACCGCGTGGGTAGACAAGAGTGCAAAGAAGGGTACTTACTACAGGTACACGGTACGAGCAGTTTACGGAAGCTATAAGAGCAGCTACAAGGCATCAGAAAATACAATACGCTTACTTAACCCGACAGTAAAGGTTGCAAAAGCAACAAATGCTGTAAAAGTCAGCTGGAATAAAATAGCAGGTGCAAAAAATTACAGGGTTTATCGTGCAGAGTATGTAAACGGTAAATGGAGTGGTTGGAAGGTAGTTATAACTACCGAAAGCAATACATTTGCTTATGCAGATAAAACTGTAAAGAAGGGTGTAACCTATAAGTACACAGTACGTGCGGTGAACGGTAAGTCTATGAGTTCTTATAAAGCAAGTAGTTCAATAAAAAAATAAATTAGAGTTGTTTTAAAATGAAAATGAGCTGTAAAAAAACGCAGGTTTTTTTACAGCCTCTTTTATTCTTATAAACCGACATTAACGAGTAAATACGTAATAATTGGTGTCGTAACCACCAAAGCGGTAGTCCCCACTTTTCCATTCAATTATCATATATTCTTTACCATCTGCAACTCGGATTTCGTATTCACAAGCAGACCAGTTCCATTTGCGAAGAAGATAGTTTTTAGTCCAGGTAACCTTATCTTCACCCTCGAAAACTTCATCTTCATAAACACATCTGCAGTTACCATCAGGAAAGAATTCAATTTCTTTAAAATACAAAGCTTCAATAGGTTCTGCTTCGGTAGTAAATTCAGATTTTCCACCTTGATAACCTAAAAATGAATGTGCCTTCCATTTGCCTAAAATCCGCTCATCATTTACAAAAGGTTTATTTATGTCATCTTTTTTTGCAATTTCTTCTACTGTGTATTCTTTGCTATCTAACTTTTTAAGAACAAGACAGCAAGGCTTACCACCACGAGTGTACTCATATTCCTTTAGAGAAACGAACATAAATAAATCGTTGCCTATTTGTTCTGTTTCATATTCGCTATAGTCAGGAGTTTTTAAATAGCCTTTCGTCCAACTGAATGCCCAGTATTGTTGACCTTCAGGTAAGAAATATAAATATTTTTGTTCTCCACCATAAAAATTTTTAACACAGAAAAGGTTATCGTAAAAATCAGCTTTAACTGCATATATACCTATAATCTCCCACTTACCAACTACGGTTTCGTCATTTTCAAATGGAAGGTTTAAGTCAGGCAAATCAATTTCTTCTCCTAACTTTATAACTTCACAAGTGATTTCTCCATTACCGATATCGTACTGTGATACACGCTGATAATCCTGAGATTTCAACTCGGCTTCTGCTAAAGTACACAAGTCTTTTGCATTGCAATCCGGTGTTGTTTTGATAATTGCTTTATTGTTTTTAAATAAAATATCTAACCTTGTCATTGTTAGTTTTGCCTCCTTCAGATTTTCAAGAGCAACAAGAAGCTCGTTTTCTTTTCTTGAAAATAAGTTGTTTATTTCTTCGTTCGATTTATCAGAAGAAATAATTTCTCTTATGTCCTGTAAGGAAAAGCCTGCTTTTTTCAAGGCTGTAATTCTATGAAAAATTAAAATTTGTTCAGATGTATAATATCTGTATCCGGAAAAAACATCTGTGTGCTCAGGCACAAGTAGTTTTTCCTTATCGTAATGACGCAGAACAGAAATCTTTGTTCCGCACATTTTTGCGAATTCTCCGATTTTCATAATTATTTCTCCTTTATGTAATCTTAAGGCACCTTATGAGCATAGTATAAACCTGAAGTTAAGGTGAGAGTCAATAGTTATTTTCAAAAAAATTAAAATTTGCTTGAAATACGCAAAGATAGTTACTTTATTTTAGTTGACTATTTACTTTTTCTTCTGCTTTGATATAATAAATACATAAGGTGACGGGAGTCGAACCCCGTACGCCTAAAATTAAAATCTTTCGGCACATTAAGCCGTTTTTTGTCTTGTTATACGTCAGTATGACTGCGCCAAAGAAACAACTTAATGCACCAAAATCTTTGCAATTTTAGGTGCGGGCAGTTTTGTCTTCGAAAACCGTGCGGTGTTCGGCTCCCGTCACCTTAATTAAAGTTTTTGCCATAGGAGGAAAAAATATGTCTAAATTAAGAATTGCACTTATAGGTAATGGCGGTATCTGCCGTGGAAGTCACATAAAAAATTATTGTGATGATGATAGGGTAGAGGTCGTTGCTTTCTGTGATATTATTGAGGAAAGAGCAATATCATTAAGAGATGAATATTATCCCGAAGCAAGTGTATATACAGATTATAAA
>JAFVWD010000247.1 GCA_017501865.1 Clostridia bacterium
ACTTGCGGCTACGTCTGCTACTCTCGTTTACGGTAATGTTTCAGTTAACAATAAAACCGAAACAAAAAACATTAATATAAAAAATGAACTTTCAAAAAAACCTAAATTCGGGCAAATAACAAAAGAAAAACCGTATATTCTCGTTTACCATACTCACACAACAGAGGGTTATGAGCTTTTAGATAAAGGCTGGTATTCTGATGACTATAACTCATGAACTGAAGATGCGGGTAAAACGGTGGTAAGGGTCGGCGATGAAATTACGAAACGTCTTGAAATGGCAGGATTTAATGTAATACATGACAAAACCATACACGACGCAAGCTATAACGGAGCATATTCACGTTCACTTGTGACTGTTGAAAAATATCTGAAGAAATACCCGTCTATAGTTATTACTCTTGATATTCATCGCGATGCAATTCACTACGATGACGGGAGTAAGTGTAAGCCTACTGCAGAAATAAACGGTAAAAAGGCGGCGCAGGTTATGATAATAACAGGTGCCGAGGAGGGGAGTGTGGAGAATTTTCCCGGGTGGGCAGATAACCTTACTTTTGCTGTAGCATTGCAAAATAAGGTTGAAGAAAATTATAAGGGACTTATGAGACCTGTGTTTTTTTGTCAAAGAAAATACAATATGAATGTAACTCCGTGCTCGCTTTTGTTAGAGATGGGTACAGATGCTAACACATTAGAAGAGGCAGTCTACTCAGGTAGGTTAATAGGTGATTCACTTGCAGAGCTGCTGGAAGAAAATATGTAGGAGGAAAAATGGAAGAGTTTTCAAAAATACTTAAGCACTATACTGTGTTTACAATAATTGTAATTATGCTAATGACATTTATATGCGCCTCATTCATTGCAGGATTTAAGGTTGAATTTAACATTACGGGTGAAGAACAGCCAAGAATCAGCTTTGAAAAAAACTTTGGTTTTGATAAGGATAATATATAAAAAAGAAAAAAACTGTAAAAAGTGTAAAATTCCTATTGAAAAAAATCGCCGTTTATTGTACAATGTACAAAAGGCATATGTTTTTAGGTGTTAACCTTAGGTTATATGTCTTGGAGTGGGTGTGTATATGCTTGCTCTGTAGCAAGGAGATGAAAAATTTGTCAGTTAAACTCAATACGAAATATCTTGAAGGCTTTGTTGCTGAGAGTGATGTTGAAGCAATTAAAGCAGAGGTAAGTTCGGCAGTTGAACTTCTTAATACTCGTAAAGGTGCAGGTAATGACTTTTTAGGTTGGCTTGACCTTCCTGTGAATTATGATAAAGAGGAGTTCGTAAGAATTAAAAAAGCAGCAGAAAAAATTCGCAATGACAGCGATGTTTTAATAGTAATAGGCATCGGCGGTTCATATTTAGGTGCGAGGGCTGCTATAGAGTTTTGTAAGTCACAAAACTACAATTATTTTGGTAAACCGCAAATATTTTTTGCTGGTAATACAATTTCTTCTTCTGCTCTGGCAGAAGCAGTAAAGCTTTGCGAAGGTAAGGATTTTTCAGTTAATGTTATTTCAAAATCAGGAACAACAACTGAGCCTACTCTCGCTTTCAGAGTTTTCAAAGAATTGCTTGAGAACAAATACGGTAAAGACGGTGCAGCAAAAAGAATTTATGCTACTACCGACAAAGCAAGGGGAACATTAAAAGAGCTTTCTGATTCAGAGGGCTATGAAACCTTTGTTATTCCTGATGATGTTGGCGGCAGATATTCTGTACTTACCGCCTGCGGACTTCTTCCTATAGCAGTCGCAGGAGTTGATATTGATGCTATGATGCAGGGTGCTGCTGCTGCAAGAGAAGCCTTGAAGGATGGCGACGTTTACAGTAATGACTGTTACCGTTACGCAGCTATGAGAAATATTCTTTATCGTAAGGGTAAATCTGTTGAGATGATGGTTTCTTATGAGCCTGATTACACAATGATGAACGAATGGTTCAAGCAGCTTTTCGGTGAAAGCGAAGGCAAAGAGAATAAGGGTGTTTTCCCTTCATCTGCTGTTTTTTCAACTGATCTTCATTCACTTGGTCAGTATGTCCAGGAGGGCGAAAGATTAATGTTTGAAACAGTTGTAAAATTCAAGACACCAAAGAGCGAAATGGTAATAAAGGAAGATGCTGAAAACAAAGACGGCTTCAACTTTGTTGCCGGAAAAACTGTTGATTATGTAAATGAACAGGCATTCCTCGGCACAGTACTTGCTCACACAGACGGTGGCGTACCGAATATGATTTTAGAAATTGACAAAATGGATGAATTCAACTTCGGTTATCTTGTATATTTCTTGGAAAAAGCTTGTGCGGTTTCGGGTTACACACTTAAAATTAATCCGTTCGACCAGCCGGGTGTTGAAAGCTACAAGAAAAATATGTTTGCTCTTTTGGGTAAACCGGGTTATGAAGAGTTGAAAGAAAAGCTCGCAGAAAGACTCGAAAAATAATGTAAAAAAGCTGATGTTTTTCAGCAATAAAATAAACGGAGGTAAATCACTATGGTTTCACTTATTATCGGCAACAAAGGTTCCGGAAAAACAAAAAAACTCATTTCTCTTATTAATGAGGCGGTTGACAAATCAAACGGAACAGTCGTTTGTATTGAGAAATCACCGTTGCTTACTTACGAGGTAACTCACAAAGCAAGACTCATTGAGACAGAAAGATATGATGTTCAGGGTCCGGATGCTTTTTATGGTATGATTTGCGGTATCATCGCTCAGGACCACGACATTACAGAAATTTTTGTTGACGCAACATTTAAAATTGTCGGCAGAGATTACGAAGCTTTTGCAGATCTTATTAAAAAGGTTAATGATATTTCAAAGCTTTCAGAAACAGATTTCGTATTTACAGTTTCAGAAGATGAAGAAAAACTTCCTGCAAGACTCTTCGACTATGCAACAAAAGCTTAAATTTTAAGTGCGTCCGCCTGTCATAATTAAGATAGGCGGATTTTTTTTGAAAAAAATCATAGTTTTTCAAATTTGTTATTGACAAACCTACATTATTTTAATATAATGTTTAGGCATATTGAGAGGTAGTTAAATGATAATAGAACTTGAATCCATATTTAATAATGATGGTTCGTCTTATCCTTTTGATTACGAACTTTCACTTGCGCACATAGAGGTGTCGGGTGCTCAGCCTATAAAAACACCTGTTTCTGTAAAAGGGTGCGTAAAAAATAATACAGGCATAGTCACACTTGATGCAACAGTTAAGTTGCAGTATTCCGCTCAATGTGACCGTTGTGCCGAAGAAACTGAGAAAACCTATGAGTATGAGTTTTCTCACAATTTGATTGCATCTTTAAGCAATGAGGATAATGACGATTCTCTCCTTGTGAGCGATATGCGTCTTGATTTAGATGAGCTTATTGAGGAAGATGTCAATCTGGAATTACCTACAAAATTCCTTTGCAGTGAAGAGTGTAAGGGTGTTTGCTCAATGTGTGGTAAAAATCTTAACAAAGACCAATGTGACTGTAAGAAACCTATTGACCCGCGTCTTGAAGGGTTGCTTCAGTTTTTGGAATAGATTAAATTAGTAATTAATATTTTATTGTTAAATAATAAGGAGGAAAACTCAAATGGCAGTACCAAAGAGAAGAGTTTCAAAAGCAAGAAGAGACAAAAGAAGATCAAACGTATGGAAAATGGATGCTCCACAGCTTGTAAAATGCCCACAGTGCGGCGAATACAAGAGAGCTCACAGACTTTGCACAGCTTGCGGTTACTATAACGGTAAGCAAGTAGTAGTTGTTGAAAAATAATTACTGTGTAATTTTACAGTGAAAATGCTTTCGGGGCGGTGAGAAATATCTCTCCGCCCTATTGGAGTTTTATTTTGTATTACAAAACTTGCGTAGTGAGGTGATTTCTTTGTCTGTTACGGTAAAATCGGTTCTCGAGTCATCGTACGGTGAAAAAGCGGGTGTACTTACAGGTGATGTTATTGAAACAATAAATGGCAGAGAAATTGTAGATGTTCTTGACTATCGTTTCGCAATACAGAGTAAAAAGCTTTCAATTGTTTTAAAGCGCGGACTTACAGAGGTTTGTGTAAGCATACGAAAAAGCAGTGAATTTTCTGACATTGGCTTAGAGTTTGAAACCTACCTTATGGACAAGCAGCATTCCTGCAGAAATAAGTGTATTTTCTGCTTTGTTGACCAAATGCCTGAAGGTATGCGTGACACACTTTATTTTAAGGATGATGATTCGCGTCTTTCATTTCTTTTCGGAAACTATATAACGTTAACAAATTTAACTGAAAAAGAAGCAGAAAGAATTTGTGAGATGCATATAAGCCCCATAAATATTTCGGTTCATACTATGAATCCTGAGCTTCGTGTTGAAATGATGAAAAACAAAAACGCTGGCACTTCACTCAGATTCATTAAAAAGTTTTATGATGCAGGTATAAAAATGAATACACAGTTAGTTCTTTGTCCGGGCATAAATGACGGCAAGGAATTAGAGTATTCACTTAGTGAGCTTGCGAAATACAGCCCGTACATTAACAGCATAGCAGCGGTTCCCGTAGGACTTACCAAATATCGTGAAGGACTATCCCCTTTAAAGAGCTATACTAAGCAGACTGCAAATGATGTTATAGATATAATTGATAATTTCAACGCGCATTATTCATTTTTCAATAACGGTAAGGTTTTAGCATATGCCTCAGATGAATTTTATCTTTTGGCAGAACGCGAGCTTCCGGGTGAAGAGTATTATGGTGAATATAGTCAGCTTGATAACGGCGTAGGTATGTGCACACTTTTAAAAAGTGAGTTTTTAAGTGCGTTAAAGGATTGCGAAGAAAAAACTGCAAATCGCAAGATATCTCTTGCAACAGGCGAGTCTGCATATCCGCTTATGTGTGAGCTTAAAGCAGCGCTTGAAGCAAAAATGAAAAATACAGATGTTAATATTGTTAAAATAGAAAATAAATTTTTCGGTACAACAGTAACTGTTGCAGGGCTTTTGACCGGTCGTGATTTAAAGGAACAGTTACAGGGCAAGGATTTAGGCGAGGAGCTTTTAATTCCGCGAGTTTCACTGAGAAATGAAGGCGATAGGTTCCTTGACGATATAACACTTGAAGAGTTGTCAGAATATTTAAATATTAAAATAACTCCTGTTGAGAATAACGGAGAAAAGCTTTTAAGCAGAATTTTAGGAGGTGCGTAAATATGGCACAACCGGTAGTTGCAATAGTCGGAAGACCAAATGTCGGAAAATCTACACTTTTTAACAAGCTTACAGGTAAAAGGCTTGCTATTGTAGATAATACCCCCGGTGTTACAAGAGACAGAATTTTCGGCGAATGTGAGTGGTTAGGGCACAAAATGATGCTTGTAGATACAGGCGGTATTGAGCCTTATTCAGATGATATTATATTGTCACAAATGCGCAGACAAGCACAGCTTGCCATAGATAGCGCTAATGTAATAATATTTGTAACAGATGTGCGTGACGGAGTAGTGGCAACTGACTCCGAAGTTGCTTCTATGCTTCAGAAAAGCGGAAAGCCTGTGGTGCTTTGTGTAAACAAGTGCGACCAAATCGGTGAACCGCCTGCAGATATATATGAGTTTTATAACCTGGGTATTGGCGACCCGTTCCCGGTTTCATCGGTTCACGGTCACGGTACAGGCGATTTACTCGATGAGGTTATTAAGCACTTCCCCGAGGAATATTTAAGAGACGGTGAAGATGAGGATGATTATATAAAGGTTGCGGTTATAGGTAAGCCGAATGTTGGAAAATCTTCACTTGTAAATAAAATTATAGGCGAAGACAGAATGATTGTATCTGACATAGCAGGTACAACGCGAGATGCAACAGACAGCTTCGTTGAAAATGATTACGGAAAATTTATGTTTATAGATACTGCAGGACTCCGAAGAAAATCCAAGGTAGAAGATGCAGTTGAACGTTACAGTGTTTTAAGAACTGATATGGCAGTTGAAAGAGCAAATGTCTGCGTAATTATGATAGATGCTCTTGAAGGCTTTACCGAACAGGACAGTAAGGTTGCAGGCAGAGCTTTAGAGCAGGGCAAAGGCTGCATAATTGCAGTCAATAAATGGGATGCTTACGAAAAAGACGGCAGAACTATGGACTCTTACCGCAAAAAGCTTATGAACGATTTTTCATTTATGTCTTTTGCACCTATTATATTTATTTCTGCTAAAACAGGTCAGAGACTTGACCGTCTTTACGAGCTTATAAAGTTTGTTGATACGCAAAACGCAATGAGAGTAAAAACAGGACAGTTAAATGAAATTTTGGCGGCTGCTACCCTCAGAGTTCAGCCTCCTACAGATAAGGGTAAGCGCCTTAAAATTTATTATATGACTCAGGCTTCAACACGTCCGCCAACATTTGTGTGCTTTGTGAATAATGCAGAGCTTTTCCACTACAGCTATCAGCGCTATCTGGAAAATCAGATTCGTGAAGTCTACGGACTTGAGGGTACACCTGTAAGATTTGTAATCCGCGAACGCGGCGAAAAGAAGTTTTAATAAAAAGGCTTTGTCATTAGTTTTAAACTGATGGCAAGGCTTTAATTTTGCCCTTTTTCTTGGTTTTAAAAAATATTGCAATTTCAACAATATTATGCTAAACTAAAATTGCCAAACCAATTGAATATAAAATCAGGGCAATTTTTATTTTTTTAGAATAATGTACCTGTATTTACGCATACTTATTCCGTGAATTTGATAAAAATGCAAATTCCTTCGGTATGAGTGTGCTTAATTGCCCTTTATATTGAATTGGTTTGGCGACTATCGGAGTTTGCGTTTTTTGTGCGACTGCTTCGGTGGTCGCACTTTTTATTTTTTGGAGGTTAGCAAAATGAAAAAATTTTTATCGGTATTGTTGGCAGTATTAATGCTTGTTGCGATAATTCCTGCAACGAGTATGACAATAATTGCTAATGCAATAACCATAACAAGTACAGCTTTGCTTTATGGCGATTCTGATGGCTTGACAAGAGCCGAATGGCTACATAATCTGGCAGTTGTCGGAGATTTGGATATGGACGAAAATGCCCATATGGACAACTATTTTAGTGATTTGACGAGTAAACATAAATATTACAATGATGTTTTGTTGAATCTTCAATATGGTCTTATTGACATTCAGGCTGGTAGTGAACTTCGTCCTGATGATCAGTTAACTCGTGATTTTGCAGTTTCAACGCTTAATGCACTTTTGAGTTTTCAGGTTGATGAAAGCGAATCTTATACTTTTTCCGATGCATCAGTTCTCTGGAGTTACACAGAAGAAACAGAAGCTATAACTGAGGGCGAAGGCGAAGTAACTGAGGGAACTGATACTGGTGACGAATCAACTGGTAGTGAATCAACAGATGAAGATATTTATGCTGATTTTATAGAGCAAGATGCTGCAGCTAAACTTGTGACAGAGCAACGTTTGAAAGATAGTGCACAAATTGCAATAAACAGAGGTTGGGTAGAACTTATAGATGGTGCGTTTTCACCTGAAACTGTTGTTACAAAAACAGAGATTGAAAAAATGCTTGAGGATGCAATTGATGTTCTCGAGATAACTGTTATTGACGAAAATTATGAAAACGTATTTGAATTCACAGAAGATGTAATTGTAGTACCTGATGGTACAGTTGTTTCTGAAGATATTGAAAACAATACAGTTTCAATTACAGATTGTCCTGTAGAATTAACAGTTGGTAATAAATTTGCAGTTTATTATAATGGTATTCCAGATGTTTATTTAGCAGAAGAAATTACTGTGGTAGAAAATGTTACCACAATAACAGTTTCAGAAGTGGCAGACGAAGAAGCGTTTACTAAAGTAGATGCACAAGGTGTTATTTACGACCCAAGTCAGATAGAAGTTATTCCTGCTGAGGGGGCAGAAGTAACTGTAACTGAAGTTGTTGAAGAAGCAACAGTAATAGCTGAACCTGAAAATGCTAATGCATTTATTTCTTATCCTGAAATGAAATTATCTCCGGGTAGAATAAATCTCTGTAAAATATCGGTTACTAAAGAACTTAAGATAAATAGTGAGTGTAAAATATCAGTAAAATTAGAATTGAATAATCCGTATGTAAGTTATTATGCAAACAAGGATTATTTTGAGTCTTATTTGTTTTGTAATGATGTAAAAATTGAAATTTCGGGTTCAGCAAATGCTATGCCGGATGATGTGCCATTATGTGTTGTGGCTGTAGGTGGTATAGGCACATTTGAAATTAATTTAACTTATGAACTTGGTGGAAAGGCAAAGTATATTACAAAAGGTGGGATGATGATTGGTGTTAGAGGGGCACCTTTTGAAAGTTGTAGAAATTTAACAAAGTATGTGCAACACTATCAGTATGTCGAGGCTGAAGCTTGTGGTTCTGCAGGATTGAATTTTTCATTTAACATAAAAGCCCCTTGCGTTCACGCTAAGTTGTATGCTGAAGTTGGTGTGAAGGGAAGTGTGGCGTTAAAAAAGTACTTAGACCAAACATTACCCAAAATGTGCTGTCATATGTATGCTTGTTTATATGCGAAAGCAGGTTTTTATTTAAAACTTGGCTTTTCTGAGTGGAGTACGAAGTATCAAGCAGAAAAGGATATATACAATTACAAAAATAGTCCGTATAAAGTTGTTCAACACTATGAAGATGGTGTTATTGTATCGGAGTGTACCAAAGGTCAAAATCCTAATGTAGATATGGTGAATTACGATTACTTTACCAGAACAAATTCCCGTTGGTTCGGTAGTGGATGGTCTGGTTGGAATGGGACTTCCGGTATAAATGCTGCAAATGAAATTGTGCCTGTGTTTAGTTATACATTGAATGAATTAAATGAAGCGACTATTACC